>NZ_JBBJZX010000004.1:0-49338 GCF_038148935.1 Streptococcus pseudopneumoniae
TGACGAAGTCAGTCACATATATACGGCAAGGCGAAGCTGACGTGGTTTGAAGAGATTTTCGAAGAGTATCAACTATCGAAAACAAATTAAAAAACTCCCTTTTCCTCAAAATAATAGTATAATAGAGGTAGAATTTAGAATCGAGGTACACCTATGGCTGTAAAATTTACAAAACGAGACGACTTGGATAAGATGTTTGAAGAGTTTGCGAAACTCCCAGATTTGAAACAAGTCACTTTCCCTGATGACAAAGAGAAAAAAGCCAAAACAGAAAAGAAAAACTAGATGACTGCTTTCCAAGAACTCCCATCTAGTGTACTTCAAACTGGGGCCATTTTTCTCTCCATTATCATTGAAGCCCTTCCCTTCGTTCTGATAGGAAGCATTGTCTCAGGGCTGATTGAGGTTTATATCACACCTGACAAGGTTTATCATTTTCTCCCTCGAAATCGTTGGGGGAGAATCTTTTTTGGCACCTTCGTCGGGATACTTTTCCCTTCTTGTGAATGTGGAATCGTCCCCATTATCAATCGTTTTCTGGAAAAAAAGGTTCCCAGTTACACGGCCGTTCCCTTTCTTGTGACAGCACCTGTTATCAATCCCATTGTTCTCTTTGCGACCTATTCTGCCTTTGGCAACTCCTTCCATATCGCCCTGTTACGAGCTCTGGGTTCCATTCTTGTGGCTGTGATACTTGGGATTTTTCTAGGATTTTTCTGGCAAGAACCGATTCAAAAAGAAAATCGTCTGGCCTGTCATGAGCATGATTTTTCTCACTTAAGCCCTGCAAAAAAGGTTTTTCAGGTCTTTGTGCAAGCAATTGATGAATTTTTTGATACGGGGCGTTATTTGGTATTTGGCTGTCTCTTTGCCTCAATAATACAGGTCTACGTTCCAACTCGGATTCTGACCTCTATCAGTGCAACCCCTATTTTTGCCATCCTGCTCTTGATGATTTTGGCCTTTCTTCTCTCTCTCTGCAGTGAGGCGGATGCCTTTATCGGTTCTTCTCTTCTCTCAAGTTTCGGATTGGCACCAGTTATGGCCTTTCTGGTGATTGGCCCAATGCTGGATATCAAAAATATTCTCATGATGAAAAATTACTTGAAAGCACGATTTATCAGTCACTTCATAACGATTGTAACTCTTGTCGTCTTAGTCTATTCTCTCTTGATTGGAGTCATCCCATGATTCGATTTTTAGTTTTAGCTGGCTATTTTGAACTGACTATTTACCTCCATTTGTCAGGCAAATTAAACCAGTACATCAACATGCACTATTCCTATCTGGCCTATATCTCCATGGTGCTTTCCTTTATCTTGGCAATTGTTCAATTGTATATCTGGATGAAGCAAGTCAAAACCCACAGTCATCTGAACAGCCGATTGGCCAAGATGACGAGTATTTCTCTTCTGGCTATTCCACTTGTCATCGGCTTAACTTTCCCAACTGTTAGCTTGGATTCTCAGACCGTTTCTGCTAAAGGTTATCATTTCCCCCTATCGGAAGGAACGGATCTGGCCATTCAGACAAGTGAAGGGACGACAAGCCAATATTTGAAACCAGATACCAGTTCTTATTTTTCAAAATCAGCCTATGAAAAGGAAATGCGAACGGCGGCGGATAAATACTTGTCCCAAGATAGCATTAACATTACTAACGAAAACTATATGGAAGTCATGGAAGCTATCTACGACTATCCAGATGAGTTTGAGGGCAAGACAATCCAGTTCACTGGCTTTGTCTATAACGACCCCAGTCATTCTAATAGCCAATTTCTGTTCCGCTTCGGCATTATTCACTGTATCGCGGATTCAGGTGTCTATGGATTACTGACCAAGGGCAATACCCGTCAATATGAAAATAATACCTGGATAACAGCCAAAGGAAAACTGGTTAATCACTACCATAAAGAACTCAAACAAAACCTCCCAACCTTGGAAATCGACAGCTTTACCAAAGTCGATAAACCAGAAAACCCCTATGTGTATCGAGCTTTTTAAGAAAAATAAGACAAAACGAACAAGTTCTCTTCTGAATGACAGAAAAAGAGCCTGTTCGTTTTTTGTTGAGTCTAGGTAGACTTTTATCCTATATTAATTATCACTATATCATAGAGAATAAGCGAGCCACTCATTAATCATACTAGCGATTTCTTTAGGTGCTTGAGTATAAAGCTCATGGCCAAAGTTTTCTAAAAAAATAGTCTCAAAATAGTCTGGCAATTCTTTTAGGGATTCCTCTCTCCATGTAGCTTCATTAGAATAGCAAGAACTGATAAACAAGGTATCTCCCACTTCTCTCTTAAAAGCTTGTATCTTCCTCCGTAGGCGGAGTATCGCTTCTATATTTTCATAATTTATAACTAACTCATATCTATTATACTGCGCATTCCAGTGATAGGACTGTCTTACAGCTTCCTCCATATTTTCTGACCAATACTTTGCTTCGGATTTTTCTTTAGAAATAAGAACATCTAAGTCCGAAACAACTTGATATTCAATATAGTTTTTAGTTTCCTCTAACTCTGTATCTAAAGGCAAAATCTTATCTAAATCTAGATAGCCACCATCCAAAAGAATTAGTTTTTTCACTTCATAAAATTCCGATGCAAGATAACGAGCCAAATCTCCTCCAAGAGAATGGCCTATCAGACAAATAGATTCTTCATCTACAATCTCATTTTTAAACCATGATTTCAATTCTGTTTCATCTCGAAGATGCTTTTCATATGGATCTAGAAAATAAATCTGCGAATTTAGTTCTTGAAAAAAATCCTTGCTATGATAGACATTGCTTCCCAAACCGCCAATAAAAAATGTCTTCATTCAGTTACTTAATACTATGCTTATTCATCTTTTGTTCAAAGATAGTCGTGATAATTTGACGCAACTCTTCGCGTTCTTTTTCTGGAATTTCACCACTTGTTTGAGCTGCAACGTAGAGTTCAGGGTGTTCAATTGAAATGCGTTTAATCGTACGTGTTGTAGCATGTTTTCTGACGAAAAATGGGATTCGCTTAATCAAGTCTTGTGGGACTAGTGCAAGAATCTTCTCAGCAGTTTCCTTGTCACTAATCTTAGACGTCGTCAGCCCATTCTTAATCATTTCCTGTTCTTTTTCTGTAAAATCTTTTAATTCCATCTGATTGATCCTCCTATTTTCTCTACCTTAAATTATATATCAATCTGGATAAAACTACAAATGGACTGTCTGGAAATAGGTGCAATACTGTAAAGAAGATTCTGTTCTTTAATTATAAATCTTCCTCCTCAGTCACTTCCCATACTTCTGATTGATAGCCTTCCCCATCAATATCGTATCTTTGAATATAACCTATAAATCTTTCATTTTTTCCTGGTTTTCGACTGTTAATTATCGTACTCACCCATATACCTATCAAGAATAAACATAAAATGCCTAATACTATATCCATGTTAGATTACCTCTAGATATTAACCCACTTATCATTATCCATGATAAAAGGCTGAGCCAGTCCCTCGCCTGTATAATTCGCATACTTGGTGCCTAAATACTTGTAACAATCTTCCTTGCTGGCAAATTTAATCGCTTGGTAGGGCTCTTCGAAAGTCAATTTCTCTACAAATAAGAAGCCATCATCAGCAGGCACTAAGACGCCAACGTGGCCTACAAACAGATACTCACCATCCAGATTGTCGTGCAAGACTACAGACAGCATTCGAGCTTTGTCGTTAAATTGAAACTGGGAGAAGAATGTTTCCATCTTTTCAGCGTGAACATTGACATCTGTAGTTGCTTCAGTTGGAACTCTCGAAAATAGAATATCAAACTCTTCCTTATCTTGTGAATCAAAGACCTTTCCCTTATCAATCGCATCGTTATCTAGGAAAAGCATTTGATCATTCTTATCAAGTTTTGGAATGGTGACCGAATTTTTCAAAAGACAATAACTATTGATACGGCAGTTGGTTCCAACAAAATCGCCCTTCTTTTGATTCCAAAGGTTGCTAATTTTTTCAACATCGTATTCTGTATGAGTAAAGGAAGTGAAATCTCCTGATAAGCCAGTTGACCCTACAATGGTATTGTAATCATTAACGAGATTAAAAAAGGCATCAACACTATTTGGATCCAAGTGAGCTGATAAGAGAGATTTGACCTCTTCTGTACTTACCTGATTGTTTAGGTTGGTGTATGAAGCTTTCCATGGAACTTTCGTTGAACTACTTTGCCTTTGACTCGTCCTATCAGAAGTAGTATTTTGTTGTTGACAAGCAGCCAAGCCTAAAAACAAGGCAGAACAGATTCCTAGTGTAGCTAATTTTCTTGATTTCTTCATCTTTTTCTCCTAAATGTCTTGGATTAAAGTTTCTTTAACTACTGCTTTACAGATATTGATTACTTTCTCATTTAATGTGTTCATCGTCTTTCTCTCTGATTTGTTTTTTTGTTATTTCCTTAAACTTGATTTAATTATAGTAGGCGTTTCGTGCTCTGTCAACAAATTTTTTACGAAAACACAACAAAGTTTTCATTTTCTTGGATTTCGTGTGATGCTTTACTTATAAAAACAGAAAGCGATTTCATTCGTGGATAAAGAAGAGATTGCAATTGTTAGAGGCTAAAAATAAAACAATATAGACTAGTAAATAGTTGGACTCAATAAAAATTGGGTACTAAGATAGGTATAAATAAAAATGCCATTGGAAATTATGAAAAAAGGGTTAGGTCTACTAAGAAAAATACTATATTTGACTTAGCTAAAGTATTCAGTAGCTTGATTGATGCCCTCTTTCCTCCAGTTCAAAAGGATTCTCCTAGCGATATCCAATCTATCTACGACCAACGGACACCACCCAGACAAGGTGAAGTCCTGACCTATGCCGAGAGGCAACTGTATGAGCAGAAAAACGAAGAAGAAACGAAGATAAACGAAGTATCATAAAAATCATCAAACTGGACGACTACAGACAGACTACTTACTCTCGTTTTAGGTAGTTTATCTCTGCAGGTAGCCGCTTGATGCAGGATTAGGTAGTTTATCTCTGCAGGTAGCCGCTTGATGCAGGATGACGATTTAGATATGGAGTTTCCATTCTATGAGAATGAAATCCCAGACGACTACGACGCAATCGCTTATGTCGTCAGCAAGTCCATGGATCCAAAGATAAGAAACGGTGACTACCTATTTATCAAGAATCCCCCATAGATTGACTATAATACCATCGGCATCTTCCAAGTAGACGGTGCTAACTATATCAAGAAACTCCGCCAAGGCTATCTCAAAAAAACTCAATCCCGAATACCTCGACGTCCACCTAGACGAAAGCAACCATATTCGTACCATCGGGAAAGTTGTCAAGCTGTATAGGGAGAATTAAAAAAGGGAGAGAATGGCGATATAAAACAAACAGATTTTAAAGAATTCAAAAAACTTTGAAAAAGTTCATTCTACATTTCAAAAAAAGAATAAGTGACCTAAAGCAGATTAGATTTTGTTAAACAATAGTGATATGTAAATTTAGAGAAAGTCATTTAAGATCACTTTGTAAAAGGCAAATACTAAACTAGCGAAACCGATAAATCAGCCCCTTAGTTCCCATATTTTCAGGCACACACTCCTTAGTACACTAGCTGAGAAGAATATCCCATTAAAAGCTATAATGGTTAGAGTGAAACACAAAGACGCTAAAACAATAAATAACATCTACACTCACGTAAGTAAAAGAATGGAGCAAGCTGCTTTGGAGGTTTTAAATACCATATCATTAAATCGAAAATATATCAGATCGAATCTAGACAAGTAGATTGCGATTGCTAAAACATTTATAGAAATTCATTTGACTTTCCTAATTAATTTGTGCATATCTTATTTCATACTCAATGAAAATCAAAGAGCAAACTAGGAAGCTAGCCGCAGGTTGCTCAAAACATGGTTTTGAGGTTGTAGATGAAACTGACGAAGTCAGTAACCATACCTACGGCAAGGCGACGCTGACGTGATTTGAAGAGTATCAATCCATTATGAAAGTTTTGCCTCTTTCTTAACCTCTATACAAAAAAAGCCTATCACACAAGCTCTAAAGCTGGATATGATAGGTTTTTATATCTTTCTTAACGTACTGTGCGGATACGCATTGTGTTTGTGCGAACAGCTTCTCCTACTGGTACACCAGCAACGATAACGATATCATCGCCTGACTCAACAAGACCTGCTTCTACCGCTTTACGTTCAGCGATTTCGAACATATCGTCAGTTGAAGATGGAGCATCTGTCAACATTGGGATAACACCCCAGTTCAACATCAAGCCACGTTCTGTCAATTCATCAAATGTCAATGCCAAGATGTCAGCATTTGGACGGTATTTAGAAATCAAACGTGCAGTGTGACCTGTCTTAGTAAGAGTTACAACCAATTTAATGTCCATTGAGTTAGTAGCATCTTTAACAGCTGAAGCCATTACTTCTGTCTTAGAGTTACGCTCAAATGAATCTGAATCCAAACGTCCGTATTCATTAAGAAGAGTTTGAGCGTTCTTGTCGATTGTAGCCATTGTAGTTACTGACTCGAGTGGGTATTTACCGTTTGCAGACTCGCCTGATAGCATTGTAGCGTCAGTACCGTCGATAACAGCGTTGAATACGTCTGATACTTCTGAACGAGTTGCACGTGGTTTTTCAGTCATTGTTTCAAGCATGTTTGTTGCAGTGATAACAACTTTACCTGCAGCATTGACTTTCTTGATAATCATTTTTTGGTAAACTGGAACCATTTCGAATGGTACTTCGATACCCATGTCACCACGAGCGATCATGATACCATCAGCTGCTTCAATGATTTCATCCAAGTTATCGATACCTTGTTGGTTTTCGATTTTAGCGAACAATTGAACGTGTCCGTTTCCAGTTTCTTCACAGATTGCACGAACTTCGTTCACATCTTTTGCAGTACGTACAAATGAAATCGCGATGAAGTTGATACCTTGTTCAAGACCAAAACGGATATCGTCGTTATCACGTTCAGCAAGAGCTGGGAAAGGAATTTTAGTGTTAGGGATGTTCACACCTTTTTGTTTAGCAATTACGCCATCGTTTTCAACTTCAACTTCAAACTCACGAGTTGCGTCATCTTTAGCAACCACACGAAGACCAAGTTTACCATCGTCAACCAACACTTGACGACCAACTTCAACATCATCATAGATATCAAGAGCACCAGCAACGTTCAATGCAATCACTTCACGAGTTGATTTGATTCCTTGTTTAGTTGCAACACGGATTTTTTCACCAGTTTTGTATGAATATTCTTTAGCTTCACCTTCGAACAATTCTGTACGGATTTCAGGTCCTTTTGTATCAAGAAGGAAACCAACTTTTTTACCTGCAAGTTTTTCAGCAAGTTTAACAGTTGCCATACGCTCACCTTGTTCTTGGTGGTCACCGTGTGAGAAGTTGAAACGGAATGTGTTAGCACCAGCTTCAATCAATTTAGCAATGTTTTTAGCTGAAGCTTCAACATCAAGTTTTTCACCCCAGTATCCGTCATCACCGAATTTTTTACCACCACGGATTTCTACCGCAGGACCCAAAGTTGCAACGATTTTTACACGTTTGTTCATGATTTTTTGTGACTCCTTTATATATATGACCTTTTGGTCTTATTAACTAAATTATGAATTATGACAAGCAATTGTTCAATTGTGACAGGTCAAGATCAGCTTTGTGTGGATTATTTACAATAATCTTACCGTCTGCTGCCAAACTAAATAATGCTCCTTCTTCTGCAGTACCAAGAATTGGATTTTCAACCATTTTTTCGTTACGAATACCTACCGCAACACCACCGATACCTTTTTTAAGAAGTTTAACGGCATGGGCACCCATACGTGACGCCAATACACGGTCACGCGCAGTTGGAGAACCACCACGTTGAATATGTCCAAGTTCTGTCACACGAAGATCGGTCGTATCTCCAGCTTCTTTTAGTTTTTGAGCAAATTCATCTGCTGACATAACCCCCTCTGCCAAAACGATGATATTGTGTCTTTTACCACATTCATAGCCAGCTTTGATACTTGCTACGATATCTTCAATTTTGAAGTCTTCTTCAGGGATGATAATTTCATCAGCACCAGTTGCGATACCAGCCCAAAGAGCGATATCACCAGCGTTACGCCCCATAACTTCGATGACAAAAGTACGACGGTGACTTAATGATGTATCACGAATCTTATCGATAGCGTCCATAGCAGTCGTAACCGCTGTGTCAAAACCGATTGTGAAGTCAGTACCAACGATATCGTTATCAATTGTACCTGGAAGACCGATAGCTGGGAAACCATGCTCAGTCAAACGCATAGCACCGTGGTAAGATCCGTCACCACCGATAACAACTACACCTTCAATGCCGTGTTTTTTCAATTGCTCAATCCCTTTAAGTTGCCCTTCAAGTTGAGCGAACTCTGGGTAACGAGCTGAGTGAAGGAAGGTACCACCACGAGAAATGATGTTTCCTACTGAAGCCGCATTTAAGGGATGAATTTCACCGGCAACCATACCAGCATATCCGTCATAGATACCAAACACTTCCATTCCTTCTGAAATTGCTTGACGAACAACTGCACGGATAGCAGCGTTCATACCAGGGGCGTCTCCACCACTAGTTAAAACAGCAATACGTTTCATATTGGTTTATGCTCCTTTTTCTTTTAACATTCTTCTTGATTATACCACATTTGATTTTAAAATTCTTCTATTTTCCGTATTTTTAGCGATAAATCGTTTTCATAGCGATTTCATTCAATTTCTCCTCTAATTCATTGGATTTAGCTACAAAATGATGAGGGGAAACGATTGTTTTCTGTTCCTCTTCATACCTGATGATGACTGGGATTGGACCTTTATACTGGTCTAAAATACGTGAAATTTCTTGATCCGATTTATGATTTTTCACCTGTATCCAAAAGCGTTCAGCAACTGCTTCTCTTATTTCTTGTGCAATCATTTGCAGACGACCATCACGTGACTGGATTTTCCCTTTTATATAGTAGAAAGCTCCCTCTTTTATTTCCTGCCCAACCTGACGATATAAGTCTGAAAAGAGGGTAACATCCAATTTTTTCTTACTATCATCTACCTGTAAGAAAGCCATATTTTCACCCTTTTTGGTACGAATTACTTTTATTTTCTGAACTTCAACCAAAATAATAGCGTAGCTATTTTCTGATAAATTTCCGATTGGGGTAATCGGGTAAATAGCCTTATTTGCGATAGTTTGTAGTGGATGTTTGCTGACACCTATCCCTAAAAGCTCTTGTTCCATATAGAATTTTTCTTGCTCTGTCCAATCTTCCGATTCCTGCCAGCTATAAGTTGTATCCCCAAACAAGCTTCCTAACTCTTTCACAAATTCAAATAGATTAACTAAATTATTGAATACTTTTTGACGATTTTTTTCAAATGAATCGAAAAGACCAACTTTTACCAAAGGTTCTAGCAGAGGAAGTTTCAGATAATTCTCAGGTAGTTTAGCTACAAAATCTTCAATGTTAGAATAAGGTCTATTTTCAAGAATCCAAAGTGCCAAATCATTGCTTACTCCCTTAATCGATTTCAAACCTAGATAGATGGACTTGTTGGCAATTTTATCGTGATAAGGAATGGTGTTGATGGACAGAGGCGCTACTTCAAATCCTGCTTCTAAGGCATCTATTAAGTAATCACTGTTGGCAGAATTCAACATGACCTGATAAAAAATGGCTGGATAATGCGTTTTGAAATAAGCCAACTGGAAGGCCAAGGCTGAGTAGGCATAGGCGTGTGACCTGTTAAAACCATAACCTGCAAACTTCTCCATGACATCAAAGACCTGCTCTGCCTTTTCCGCAGTATGTCCAGCTTCTAATGAACCTTGAATAAAAGAAGCCCTCATCTCATGCATGGCAGAGGCATCCTTTTTCCCCATAGCTCGGCGCAAAATATCGGCTTTCCCAAGACTAAATCCAGCAAATCGCTGGGCAACCTGCATAACCTGCTCCTGATAGAGCATAATTCCGTAGGTTGGAGCCAAAATATCCTCCAGTACTGGATCCAGAACAGTCACTTCTTCCTGCCCATGCTTTCTTGCCACAAAATTATTGATGTAGTCACTAGCACCTGGCCGATTTAGGGAAGTAGTCGCTACGACATCTTCAAAACAAACTGGTTGTACACGTTTTAGCAGGCGAATGGCACCAGGTTGCTCAAATTGAAAGATACCTTTTGTATTGCCAGAGGCAAATAAAGCTAACGTCTCTTTGTCTTCCAAATCTATTTCTTCAATTTTAAGGTGAATATCTTCTGTTTCAGCAAGTAATTCTTGCATCTTCTGGACAAAGGTCAAATTTCGTAGTCCCAGAAAGTCCATCTTCAAAAGTCCGCTAGCCTCAACTCCATGAGCATCATACTGAGTCAGTGGAATTTCGTCTCCATGCTTTAGAGGGATGTAATTGGTCAAATCTTGGTCACTGATTACAACACCAGCCGCATGGACAGAAGTTTGTCTTGGATAGCCCTCAATCTTGCAAGCAATTTCAAAGGCTTTTTGGTATTCTAACTTACTATTGATTTGCTGACGAAACTGGAGATTGCCCTCATAGGCCGACTTAAGATTGTCCCGAAAACTGATTTTCTTGGTAATTGCAGATAATTCATACTCGGGCACACCATAGCGTTTCAAAACATCTCGCAAGGCCTGCTTGGCGCCAAAGGTAGAAAAAGTAACGATTTGCGCCGCATGTTTACTACCGTATTTATTGCCAACATACCTGATAAAATCTGGACGATAAATATCAGGAATATCAATATCAATATCAGGCATGGTATAGCGTTCACGATTGAGGAAACGTTCAAAAATCAGATTTTTCTCTACTGGGTCAATTCCTGTAATGTCCAAGGCATAGGAAACCAAGCTACCAACTGCGGAACCCCGTCCCATGCCCATATAATAACCATTCAAGCGTCCAAAACGCAGCAAATCCCAGACAACCAAGAAATAATCATCAAAACCCATATCATGAATAACAGCCAATTCTTGGTCTAGTCGATCTTGATATTCTTTACTAGACAATCCCTTCTGGGCAAGCCCAAGCTCAGCACGTTCTCTCAACTCTTCTACTGCTGGTCTAGCTGGGTTAAAACGAGGCAGTTTCAAACTAGTATCCAAATCGTAAGAAATACCTGAAATAAGTTTTTCTAAGTTTTCCAAGGCTTGCGGAAAACGTTCTTGGAACAATTTCTCTAAAGAACTTGCTGATATAAAGACATCTTGTCGTGAGCGCAAGGGAACTTCTCTGAGCGGTAGGTTTTCTTTAATCGCTGTTAATACTTGCAAAACTTCTCTATCCCTGCTTTCAAAGGCATTGACCCGATAAAGGGGTAAGATAGGATGATGAAATTCGCTTGCTGGTGTTTCCGGATAAACCCCTATATAGTAATCACAGCCTAGATTTAGTGATTCAAGCTCTTCAAAATAAGGCACAATGACCGCGATATCCTCCAGGTACTGAGACAGGACTGACCAAGTTTTCTCCCCCTGCATCTTGGCTGTTGAAAGCTTCATCAACTGCTGATAGCCCACACTAGATAGAGCTAAAAAGCGCAAATTCACTTCCTGCTCATCTACAAACACTGTCATTTCAAGCCCTAGCAAAGGATGAATGCCGTATTTTTTTGTAACCTCTAGAAAGTCAAAAGCCCCATAAAGATTGTCAATATCCATCATAGCCAAATGAGTGTAGCCGTATTCTTTAGCTGCTCTCACATACTTTTCAATCGAAATGACGCTTTCCATAAAACTATAGACTGTTTTTGTATCTAGTTGTGCGATCAATTTACACTTCTCCTCTATCCTTCTCACTATATTATACCATTTTCACCTATAAAAGGCTGCTCTTGAGAAAAATTTCATCAGCTTACTAATTTACTTTCTATTCATTTGTATTTTTGTCATTATTTTTTATATTTATACTATATTATATATAAAATAGAAAACATATAATATAAATATCCTAGAATTTTTATATCATAACCTATTATATCTATTGTTACACTGTTCTCTATATTGAATTTAGCACTTTATTCATTTTTATTGGATTATTTCCTTTTGCAGTTAACAATTCCCTTTCTGCTTTTTTTTTGATATAATAACCTTAACTATCATTCTATATGGAGGTTCTATGCGTTTTAATCAATATAGTTATGTCACTTTCTCAAAAGAAAATATCTTATCTGAACTAAAAAAATATGGCTTTGATTTACAAAACACAGCCAATCCCAAGGAATTACTGGAAACTTTTTTACGTCGCTTCTTTTTCACTTATGAGAACACCGACTATCCACTCTCCTGCTTAGCCATAGATAAAGAAACTAACATATTAACTTTTTTCAAATCTGATAAAGACTTGACAGCGGATATTTTTTATACTGTTGCCTTTCAACTCTTAGGCTTTTCTTATTTGATTGACTTCGAAGACAGTGAAGCTTTTCGTAAAGAGACTGGATTTCCTATTGTATACGGTGACTTGATTGAAAATCTCTATCAGTTACTCAATACTCGCACCAAAAAGGGAAATACTCTTATCGACCAACTTGTCAGTGACGTTCTTATTCCTGAGGATAATGACTACCACTACTTTAACGGCAAGAGTTTGGCTACTTTTTCTAGCCATGATGTTATTCGAGAAGTGGTCTACGTTGAGTCTCGTGTCGATACTGACCAAAAAGGACTACCAGACCTAGTCAAGGTCAGCATTATTCGTCCTCGTTATGAGGGGCAAATCCCTGCCATCATGACAGCCAGTCCTTATCATCAGGGAACAAATGACAAGGCTAGTGACAAGGCTCTCTACAAGATGGAGGGCGAGCTTGAGGTTAAACCTGCTCATAAGATTAAACTAGAGGAACCTCAACTCAATCTCGTCCAACCTCAAGGCCAAGCTGAGCTTGTGTCAGAAGCTGAGGAAAAGCTAAGTCACATCAACGCTAGCTATACACTCAACGACTACTTCCTTCCACGAGGTTTTGCTAATCTCTATGTGTCAGGTGTTGGTACCAAAGACTCTACTGGTTTCATGACTAACGGAGACTACCAACAAATCGAAGCTTATAAAAATGTCATCGACTGGCTCAATGGTCGTTGCCGTGCCTTTACCGACCATACGCGCCAGCGTCAAGTCAAGGCTGACTGGTCAAATGGAAAAGTAGCCACAACTGGAATTTCTTATCTAGGTACCATGTCCAATGGTCTGGCGACTACAGGTGTCGATGGTTTAGAAGTCATCATTGCCGAGGCTGGAATTTCTTCATGGTACAACTACTACCGAGAAAACGGTCTGGTGACTAGCCCAGGTGGTTATCCAGGTGAGGACTTTGACTCCCTTGCTGAACTAACCTACTCTCGTAATCTCTTGGCTGGCGACTATATCCGTGGCAATGAAGCTCACCAAGCTGACTTAGAAAAAGTGAAAGCTCAGCTAGACCGAAAAACTGGGGACTATAACCAGTTTTGGCAGGACCGGAACTATTTGCTCAATACCCATAATGTAAAAGCAGAGGTTGTCTTTACTCATGGTTCTCAGGATTGGAATGTCAAACCACTTCATGTTTACCAGATGTTCCATGCTCTTCCTGCACATATCAACAAGCATCTCTTTTTCCATAATGGTGCCCATGTTTACATGAACAATTGGCAATCAATTGACTTCCGTGAATCCATGAATGCCTTATTAACCAAGAAATTATTGGGACAAGAAACAGATTTCAAACTTCCTACTCTTATCTGGCAGGACAATACAACCCCTCAGACTTGGTTATCACTTGATACCTTTGGAGAGCAAGAAAACTTTGAAACCTTCTCACTTGGTCAAGAAGAGAAAGTCATTCAAAACCAGTACTCAGATAAAGATTTTGAGCGTTATGGTAAAACCTACCAGACCTTCAATACGGAACTCTATCAAGGAAAAGCCAATCAGATTACTATTGACCTTCCTGTAATCAAAGATCTTCACTTGAACGGTCGAACTCAACTCAATCTTCGGATCAAATCCAGCACAAATAAGGGACTCTTATCTGCCCAACTGCTAGAACTTGGTCAAAAGAAATACCTACAACCTTATCCTGCTGTTTTAAGTGCTAGAACCATTGATAATGGACGCTACCACATGTTGGAAAATCTCTGTGAATTACCATTTAGGCCAGATGCACAACGAGTCGTGACAAAAGGCTACCTTAATTTACAAAATAGAACTGATCTACTGTTAGTAGAGGATATTACAGCAGATGAATGGATGGATGTGCAATTTGAACTACAACCTACTATTTACAAGTTAAAAGAAGGAGATACTCTTCGTTTAGTCCTCTATACTACTGACTTTGAAATCACCATACGTGACAATACCGACTACCACTTGACTGTCGACCTCACTCAGTCCACGCTTACCATACCTTGCTAAAAGGAGTTACATTATTATGAATAAATCAGAACACCGCCACCAACTCATACGCGCTCTTGTCGCAAAAAACAAGATTCATACACAGGCTGAATTACAGTCCCTTCTTGCTGAGAACGACATTCAAGTGACCCAGGCAACCCTCTCACGCGACATCAAAAATATGAACCTGTCAAAAGTCCGCGAAGAAGATAACGCTTATTATGTTCTTAATAATGGTTCCATCTCAAAATGGGAAAAACGTTTGGAAAACTATATGGAAGATGCCCTCATCATGTTGCGACCTATTCAGCACCAAGTCCTACTCAAAACTCTTCCTGGTCTAGCACAATCGTTCGCTACAATTATTGATGCTCTTGATTTCCAAGATATTATCGCAACCCTTTGTGGTGATGATGTTTGCCTTATCATCTGTGAAGATGCAGATACTGCTCAAAAGTGCTTTGAAGAACTGAAAAAATTTGCCCCACCATTTTTCTTTGAAGAATAATAAATGACTACAACTAACAATTATGCTTTTAAAAAAACTGGTAGAAAGTCTTTAACATCAGAAAACGCATAGTATCAAGTGTTGAAAACCCTTGATACTATGCGTTTTGCTTTATCCTAGGAAGATTTATACTCTTCGAAAATCTCTTCAATCCGCGTCAACGTCGCCTTGCCGTAGGTATGGTTACTGACTTCGTCAGTTTCATCTACAACCTCAAAACCATGTTTTGAGCTGACTTCGTCAGTCTTATCTACAACCTCAAAACAGTGTTTTGAGCAGCCTGTGGCTAATTTGCTCTTTGATTTTCACTGAGTATTACTTCATTTTCTCCTGCAATTGAATTCTTGCTCGGCTTTTTGTTTTCTATTTCTTTAAAATCAAAGTAGCTCTTTTGTTAATAACTCGATCAACAAACATCGTAGTACAAGTATCTACTTTGAAATTTATCAGCCACTTAACAACTAATACTGTATTCTAGGAAAACGATGACATTCTTCCTAATAAAACTTCTCATATATAACATAAATTTCTACTCTTTTTAATTTTAAATGAGTCTCAGCATGGCAATCACTTTAGAATTTAAGCCACTTCTCCAGCTCGATCATTGATGAGCTCAATGGTTTGAACAATATTACGAAGTACTGGTAGTTGGTGTTGAAAGAGTAGTTGAACAGATCCATGAGATTTAAATGGCTCTTGCGTTAACGCTTTCATCTCTAAAAAACCATTTTCTACAATGTAGTCTACAATCAATTTCACAAATGAAATCTGCCTAGCATTAAGGTTCTTATCCGACAAAAATTTAGAAAAAATACGATTGGCAGACTCTCTATCTAAGCCGATAATCTCACGCACCAATCTCGGAATTGCCTTATTTTCATAATGATGTTGGTAGTCTGATTTGCTACCTAATTTTTCCCAGAGCAATTTTTCAAGTACAAGCACATCATCAGATGTCAACTTTTCATTATGGTATAACTTAGAAATGGACTCTTCATCCAGATGAGTTTTCAAGTAATGCTCAACTTTTTCATTGTAAGACCGAAGGTCGTTGACCTGCAAAAATGCTGTGGTCTCGTGAACAGTGGAGAGTATACGATCTTCAAAGTTAACATAGTAGGGTTTACGGTCTGTTTTATCCAAAAACTGTAATAAATCTCGAATAGCAAGACGAATTTTTTCCAAATCATACAAGCTAACTTCTTTCCAAAATTCAGGCTCCTGTACTTTCCTGATAATTTCAGCCTGCTCAAAAACCTGCGGGATATTGCCAATAGCAGAAAGAGCTCTAGCCGTCTTCATCACTTGGGAAATATGAACAGTGGAAGATTTAGCTGTCAGTTGCCCCAACTGAATATGAAGCAACCACAAATCAAATCTCCTCGCCATCTCATCTTCTTTATCTTCATCAAATAGAAGCGGAGAGAGATTTTTTTGAATGGTTTCACTTGTAACAGCAGTTAGATTCTGCCAACTTTCCAATTTCCTATAGCTATAAACTGTATCTAAAACCATACGAACCCTGAAGTCCAACTCATTTAAGCTCTCTATACGACCTTGAAGTTCTGAAACAAGCTCCTGACGGTATACTCTCGCAAACTGATCTTCTTGGTATTGGAGTCCCTGAAGTTCTCGAATCAAGTCCACTTTGATATTAAATAAACGCTGAGTCAACGAAACAATGTGACGACCCTCTCCATCTCTTGGATCTGCACGAAAATAATCAAAATTGTCCCCATAATCAAATACCAGAAAGTTTTCCTTATCCTGCTCAGGTCCAAATAAATCTTTACATAGACGGGTTCCTCGACCAATCATCTGCCAAAACTTAGTTTTAGAGCGTACTTTCTTGAAGAAGACTAAATTAACAACCTCTGGTACATCAATACCTGTATCTAACATATCGACAGAAATCGCGATTTGAGGATACTTCTCCTTAATTTTAAAATCATCAATCAAGGTCTGATAATGCTTAATACTATAATCAATCACCTGAGCATAATCGCTCCCTTTTTCAGGATAGCGATTGTTAAAAATACCTCTGATATATTCCGCATGGTCATGATTTTTAGCAAAAATAATAGTTTTACCAATTTCATCACCCGAGGCTGTCTGAATTCCTCTTGTCATGAGTTCATTTAAAACAATTTCTACTGTACTTTTATTGAAAATAAAGGAATTAAACACACTCCCATCAATATCTTTTTCACAGCTATCGTCTTCAAATTTGCTATCAAAATGTTCCTTTTCTTCTTCGGACAAATCATCATAATGTAGACCATCCGTAGGTAGTTTCAGTTTGGTTTCGATAGAATGATAGGCTACTAAGTATCCGTCTTTAACAGCCTCTTCCAAATCATATGCATATGTTGGAACCCCATTCTCCAAATTAAAGAATCCATAGGTATTCTTATCTAAATCTTGACGCGGAGTAGCTGTTAAGCCTACAATCCTTGCATCAAAATAATCAAAAATGGACTTGTATTTCTGATAAATAGAACGGTGAGACTCATCAATTATGATAAGGTCAAAATGCCCAACAGTGAAAGGACGTTGATTTACTTCTTCTTGACCACTAATCGCTCCTATCATGGTCGGATAAGTTGAAAAGACCATGCGACTTGATTGAGCTCCCTCTTTATCTTCTAAGAAGTTACAAACGGAAAGATCTGGGAGTAATTTTCTAAACGAATCATAGGCTTGCTTAACCAAGGAAGTTCTATCGGCTAAGAAGAGAACGTTTTTTACCCAGTTATGACGTGATAAGATATCAACTAGAGAAACTGCTGTACGAGTTTTCCCCGCCCCAGTTGCCATAACCAAAAGTGCCTGTCTACGATGATTAGAGAAAGCTTCACAAACGCTTGCAATCGCATGTTTTTGGTAGTGACGCCCGGAAATATCGTCCCTAATTTTACTAGAAATATCCTCAAGTGGTTTTTGAAGATGACGTCTATCCATCACTAATTGCAATTCTTCTTGAGAGTAAAAGCCTGCAATCTGGCGGCGGTTCGGACCATCAAGTATATAATGCTTCAACCCATTTGTAATAAAGCAAATTGGCTGATAGCCGATATGTTTCTCCAGAGCTTCAGCATATTCTTTGACCTGTACTTCCCCTACTTCTGGATTGACAGAGGCTTTTTTAGCCTCCACAATCGCTAAAATTTTCCCATTTTTACCATAAAGTACATAGTCACAGTAACCAATTCCTGAACCATGCTTGAGACCATCAACGGCTATCTCAACACGACAGTTTTCTTCAAATATCCATCCTGCTAGACGGAGATCGATATCAATAAAGAGCTTTCTTGTCTCTGCCTCAGATAATTGATCAATATGGAAAGGCACATCTTGGCGTTGCGCTGCAGTCTCACGTTTTTCAGTATAAGTCTCTTGAACTTCTACGGACTGAGCAGCCATCTGTTCATGAAAATCAGGCAGTTCTGGTAAACTGTCTTGTAACTTTATCATAGATTGTGGAGTTTCTCGGTATTTGATGTTTGCTGAAAGTGGTAAGCACTTCTCATCAAAATAACGCTCCACAAACTCATTGCTGTAACAATAATCGATAAAATTAACAAACTGATACAAATGATGCAAAGCTAAAATAGCTTCTCGTTCCTTAATTTCACCACCATGAGCAGCATGGTTTCCCCACCGAATCAACAGAACTATCTGCTTGTGGAGTTCAGAATCTACGATATCCCTAAAATCATCATCCCATACTAAAGAAGATAGAGTAGCACGATAGGGAGCTTCTAAATATGAATCGTGACTATATATCCAATGGACAGCCTGCTCTAAAGCACGACGCGCCATAAAGGCAGTAGCCACAGTTGATGTAGCAATCATATTCTCAGCTTCAATGCAAGGTTTTGAAAAAGATTCATATTCGTCATTTTTTAAAAGAAAGCTAAAATTTCCCATTTTTTTCTCACTTTAAACAAATAGTTTAGCTATATTATACTAAATTTCAAGCTATTTCTCCACACTTTTATAGCTATCTCACAAGCAAATTGTGATTTGTCGACCAGGGCTACAAAGTCTGCGAACTCATTTTGGAGGGCTAGAGGGGGGAGGGGGATGGAAATATTTTGTAATTCTTTTGCATTTATATTAGCTTGATTAACAGCACCTTTCGCGATGTTCCTTAGAAACTTCTTTGTACTAGGAAAATTTAAAAATTCAGAGAGGTATCTAGGATTTAAAATATTATTCTTTGTTCTGATACGAATAATATAACCTGCAATAACCATATCATAATCTAATTCATAGATACATGTTTTCCCAACTAATTCCAGACTATTTGTACGATTAAATAGTACATCCCCTTTTCTTACAACATACTTTTCTAAGTCCTCCTCTGGAATATCTATATGTTTTAAATTCTGTATGTTTAACTGACCACCTTCAGTTATATTATTCATTCTTAAATATCCGTATTTACCGTTAAGAGTAGCCGGTAAACTCGTCCCATATCGGACTTCTTCAACTAATTCTCCAAGTCTTTTTAATGGAAAGTTTCTTAGCATAAACATCTCGTTAAATCGGGATTTGCTTTTAAGAGATGAATTTTTGGTGTGAATGCTTGACATTATTTTGATTGACCATGGCATAGGCCAGGGTTGTGTCAATCTTGCTATGACCTAGCAGTTTTTGGACTTGTTCGATAGGCATACCTTTATCAATTGCCTTAGTCGCTAAAGTTCTTCTGAACTTATGTGGGTGAACCTTTTGTATACCGAGTTTGTCTCCTAACTTTCTTAAGCGAATCTCTACACCAGCAATTCCAAGCCTCTGGACTTTTCCAACTAACGTTACAAAAAGAGCAGGGTGACTATCGTTTCTGTCGTTAAGATAGTTTCTTAAATGAATTTTCGTCCGAGCGTCAAAATATACTGGTCTCTCCTTCTTTCCTTTACCAAAGACAACACACTCTCTGTTTTCAAAATCAATATCTGAACGATTCAACTGTACAAGCTCCCCTACACGCATACCTGTCGATGCTAGTAGGTCTATTATTGCCAAATCTCTCAAATTTTCACAGTTATCGCGCATAATTTCCAAATGTTCATCAGTATAAGTTTCCTTCACATTTTGCTCAGTCTTAATTTTCTTTATCCGTCGAATAGGATTTTTAATGATATATTCCTCTTGCTCAAGCCAAGCAAAAAAAGAAGACAATATACGCCTAATATTGTCTAAATTCGCCTTACTACAATCCTTTTCAGACTGGTAATTTGCTAAATAACTTCTTAAATCATCTGTTGTGAGTTGTGTCACAGACTCCTTAATACCATTAAACAAGTTTTCAATCGTCCTCTGGTAATAACGAATTGTTTTTGAGCTACAGCCCTCTACCTGCTTGGCGGTAATAAATAGTTGCAACAGGTTATTATTCGAATACTTCTGCTGCTTTTTTCCGTCTACTAGATGATGTTCTAAACTCTCTCTCAATGCTAGTAATTGTTCATTATTTAAAAGAGGTAACATTTCTTGCATGATAATTGTAACTTTTGATTCCATCATTTCTCACTTTCTTATTCATCAATAAAAAGAGACAATATCAGTTTCTGCATTACAGAATTCTAATATTGTCTGTTCATTTATTTTCTTGTTCTCATTCAAATCCAGCATACTAGATTACTTTTTGACCTTTTCTCTAACAGAATGTTCAGAAACCCATTTGGAGTAGCTTATCATTTTTTCATCAGTTAAAGCTTCTACTGCGATGGTTACACACATTTTTACTGCTTCTTCTACCGTTACAGAAAAACGATAGCCATTTAATTGTAAAAATTTGACCAAAACGAAGAAAGCAGTTCTTTTATTAGCATTAGCAAAAACATGCTTCTTTATCAATTGGACAAATAGTATCGTTGCTTTATCAAAAATTGTTGGATAAAGAGGCTTCCCAAAGACAAATTGTTCTGGTAAGTTCACAATCATATTTAAGGCAGAAGGACTAACTGTTTGAATTTTCTCATTTGGAGAATACCGTTGAATTGCTAAAGCATTTATTTTTTCAATTTGCTTTTCTGTCAGATAAATTGTCATTTTTCCACCAAAGCTTTGAAAACATCGTCGTATTCGTCAAATATTTTATCTAAATTTAAGTCAAAGGCATCATCAGATACATAAGAAACCTGCTGCCCCAATTCTTCAGGAGTAAAGATAATCTCACCACTTGGTAACAATTTAGCTTCGTATTTTACACCACTTGGAATATTAAATTCACTTGGAATCGTAATGGTGATTGAATTTCCTTGTTTTCTTGTTTTTACGACCATCTGATTTCCTCCTTTGTTGTATTATAACAAATCATTACCGTAATTACAATGGCAGAATATCAGCCAAAATACTCCTGCATCAGAGATTTCTTCAAAGTTTCAAGCTCTTCCAGAGATTTTTGGATTGCCAATTGTGATTTGTCGACCAGGGCTACAAAGTCTGCGAACTCATTTTGGAGGGCTAGAGGGGGGAGGGGGATGGAAATATTTTGTAATTCTTTTGCATTTATATTAGCTTGATTAACAGCACCTTTCGCGATGTTCCTTAGAAACTTCTTTGTACTAGGAAAATTTAAAAATTCAGAGAGGTATCTAGGATTTAAAATATTATTCTTTGTTCTGATACGAATAATATAACCTGCAATAACCATATCATAATCTAATTCATAGATACATGTTTTCCCAACTAATTCCAGACTATTTGTACGATTAAATAGTACATCCCCTTTTCTTACAACATACTTTTCTAAGTCCTCCTCTGGAATATCTATATGTTTTAAATTCTGTATGTTTAACTGACCACCTTCAGTTATATTATTCATTCTTAAATATCCGTATTTACCGTTAAGAGTAGCCGGTAAACTCGTCCCATATCGGACTTCTTCAACTAATTCTCCAAGTCTTTTTAATGGAAAGTTTCTTAGCATAAACATCTCGTTAAATCGGGATTTGACGAACAAGTTTAGTTCATCTAACTGCAATTTTCTTTTAGTAGTAAGCCTTTTAATCGTATTAAGAATACAGATAATGTTCTCTTGTTCTTCGATACCTAGCAATTCTAGTTGTAAATCAAGTAATATATTCTTGTTTAAATGAGGAATTGTTGCACCTGTTGAATGATCTCGTAAATACTGCGATTTACTTTCCAAAAAGACTCCCAAGTAATCTGATATAATTTTTTCTTTGTATCGCTCATTCTTTTTTAAGACCGTAATTGTACTACCAACAGCTCCCGATAATCCATAACCAACTGTTCCTGCATTAGCTCCATCCCATGCTATCAGAATATCATCTGGGAGTGCTTCAGTCATATTTAAACTTTCAGTGAATTTTAAATTATTATTATTTCTTAAATCATCTATTTGAATATAACGTTGGCTTAGAGTTGTTTGTTCAGCAAGTACAGTGGCTTTCTTGCCTTTTTTTAGAGATAAGACTTCCCCCAACTTCACTTTTTTCATACAGCCACCTCCCTACTTGAGTAATTTTTCTAATTCAGCCAAGCCAGCTTGAATTTCTTTTTCTAAATCATTGATTTTCTTTAAGATGACTTCTGTTGGTTCATACTCAACTTTTTCATACTCAATCTCTTTATATTTATTGATAGACAAATCATAATCATTTTCCTTTATCTCATCAACTGGAACAAAGAAAGATTGATCCGTTCTCTGACGTTCTGCTTCTTTTTCAAGATGATGAAATCGTTCAATAATATCTGGAATATCGTTGTCGCTGACTGGTTGTCGCTTATCATCTAAACTTAAACCATCCGCTTTCATATCGTAAAACCAAACCTTGTCAGTACCACCATTGCCAGTTTTTGTAAAGATGAGAATGGCAGTTGAAACTCCAGCATAAGGCTTGAAAACACCACTAGGCATTGAGATAACAGCATCAAGCTTATGGTTCTCTACAATTTCCTGACGAATTCCTTTATGAGCTTTAGACGAACCAAAAAGGACACCATCAGGTACGATAACTGCTGCTCGTCCACCTGGTTTTAAAGTTCGCAAGAAAAGAGAAAGAAAGAGTAATTCTGTTTTTTTGGTTTTTACGGTTGCAAGAAGGTCATTAGAGGTTGAATTGTAGTCAAGTGAGCCTTTAAAAGGAGGATTTGCTAAAACCAAAGTATATTTATCGGCTTCTTCATTATCTTGAGACAGTGAATCAAGGTAACTGATTTGTGGATTTTCTACTCCATGTAGCATCATGTTCATCGCCCCAAGTCTCAGCATAGTCGTATCCGTATCATTCCCATGAAACATATTGTTATGAAAATGATTAACATTATTGGGACTGGTTTCCCATTCATCTTTCTTACGTTTTAGGTAACGGCTAGCAGATACTAAGAAGCCCGCAGACCCCATAGCGGGATCTGAGATAATATCTTTGATAGTCGGTTGCATCAACTCAACCATCATATCGATGATGTGACGAGGCGTACGGAACTGTCCATTTTTACCTGCGGTTGACAATTTTGATAACAGATATTCATAGATGTCTCCAATATCAGTAATACTTTGTTTATCGTTATCAAACTCTACATCTAATCCCCTGGTGGGAAAAGCATCTAAGATAGAAATTGCCTTTTGAAGCGTAGCTGGCTTATTTATTTGAAAAATAGCCTCTCGCATATAGCGTGAAAAGGCTGTATCATCTGTATCCCCCTTGAGATTTTTAATAAACGGAAAAATCTCCTGAGTCATTAAACGATAAACTTCCTGAGCGTCCCCTATGTTTTTAAAAGTTGACCAACGGTATTCAGGTTTGTCTTTTGGAAAAACTCCTTCATAAGGAATCCCTAGAAACTCAGCATCACTTTCACGTCCAAGCTCGACACTATCCAAATCTTTCATAAATAAGAGATAAGTCAACTGTTCAATATTTGTTAAAGGATTTGCGTTTCCTTCTGTCCAAAGAATTTCCCACAGCTGATCGATTTTATTTTTTAATTCGCCTGTAATCATATTTTCCCTTTTCTTTAGTTTTTAAAACTTAGTAATATCATTATTTTATCAGATTTCAAACAAAGCTTCAATTAACTATATCTAGGCGTCACCTGAATATTTTAATAGACTTGTTTAGTATCTTGAAAACTATATCGTATAGGTGTCGTCATGGATCCTTTTAGCTGATTTAAACTCTTAGAAAATCTCTTCAAACCATGTAAGGTCTATCTGCAACCTCAAAGCAGTGCTTTGAGCAGCCTGGGGCTAGTTTCCTAGTTTGTTCTTTGATTTTGATTGAGTATAAGGTGACAAAGACACAGCACTGTGACTAAATTGAAACCTTAAAAATTCAATTTCTTGACCACCTAATCCTGCTTCAAATAGTTATCGAACAAGTTTTATGATAGCTACCTTGTTAGGATACTCTTATTTTTTTAGCAGACAAAACAAAAGGATTAAGGGAGTGAATTTCCTTAATCCGATAGTTCTTATTCTTGACGTTGTCCGAAATCAGCAATCATCTGCTCCATTTCTTGTCGACTCGGAGTTGTCAGCATATAAAGGTAATCTCCTTGAAGTTCCGCGAAAGCTGCAGGCATGATTTTTTTAACCTTGAACTGCTGGCTATATTTGTCAAGCAAATCCTCTTCTGAATAGACATAATGAGCATTTGCACGGCGAGAAGTAGCCAAACAATACTGAGGGGCAAACTCTGATGCAGGAAACTCTTCCCCTGCGACAATCGCCGCATAGCCACGATAAAGATCCAAGGAGTAGGCAAAGTTATAAACATCAATGGTAAAACCACCTGCAGGACGGTTATTGTACTCAATGGCAATATAATCGTCTCCTTCGCGGAAGAACTCGATATGGAAGAACCGTTCTCTCATACCAAATTCTTTGACGATAGCCTCTCCATATTTACGTAATTTAGGATCCATATCCTTGAGAACGTAATAAGAATTGTCCATCTTGTACATCATGAGATCAAGCGGTGTATAGGCGTAGTCGAAGGTCGTTGAAAAGACAATCTTTCCATCCTTGTCCACTAAACCATCAAAGGTACAGATTTCACTAGAAGTGACAAATTTCTCAAAGAAATAAATAGTTGAATGATCCCACTCTGCCTTGAAATGATTGATATCATCTTCTGTCTCAAGTTTAAAGGTTGCGGCTGCTCCCACTCCATTATCAGGTTTGGCAATCATTGGAAGGCCGATTTCTTTCACTGCTTGATCCACATCTGCTTCCGTCTTAATAACAGCTCCAGGGACTACAGGGACACCAGCTTTTTTGAAGAGTTTCTTCATTTCAGACTTATATTTCGTCTTTTTGAGATCCTCTGGTTTGGCACCAAAAACATTGAATTGTTCACGAAGACTTGCATCTAACTCAAGCCAGTATTCATTATGAGATTCGATGCGATCAATTGGGCCATGCTTATAAAAGAGAAAAGCGACTGCACGTTTGACTTCATCTATGTTCTCAAGATTATCAACACGGAAATATTCTGTCAGGCTATTTCGTAAAGGTTCATCCAATTGCTCGTAGGGTTCCTGACCAATTCCCAAGACCGTAATGCCTTTATTAGCTAGCTCAATTGTAAACTGTTGAAAATTTTGCGGATAGTAGGGAGAAATAACAAGGTAATTCATAGGTCACTCCTTTTATAAATAGAGATTGCCGAGGAAATAAGGCATTTGTTTGCGCCACCATTCCCAGTCGTGGGCGACGTCGTGTCCCCATTCAGCAAACCAGGCTGGGATTTGTTTCTGGTCAAAGGCCTCTTTGAGCTTGTAGAAAGATGGTAGACCATCTTGTTCCCAGGCTCCAAGACCCGTACACAGCACAATCTCTGCCTGACGATAACGGTCAATAAACCAGCCGTCATTCTGATTCCAGATATAATCTACTGGCGAGTTTTGGTAAATAGCATCGTCATTGTAATAATCGCCGACAAAGAAACGTGCGTCGTAAACACCACTAAGAGCAATCACTTTGGTAAAGACATCTGGATGCTGGAGGAAGAAATTGAGTGCATGATAGGCTCCCATAGAGCAACCTGTCGTCATCATGCCATCAAACCATCCTGTCTTGTGCTTGATAAAAGGAATGGCCTCCTCAATCACATAGCGCTCGTAGGCACGGTGCATCTCTGCTTGGTCGTGACCGTTTTTCCAAGTGGCCAACCAGCTCTCACTGTCTACACTGGATAGGGTAAAGAACTGGACACGACCTTCCTCGATAAAGGAAGCACAGGCATCAATCATGCCAAAATCATAGTATTCATTGTGACTACCACCAGATGAAGCAAAGACCACAACTGGAATCCCAGCATGTCCATAACGGTTAAGGTACATTTCACGGTTGAGATGGCCACTCCAGTGGCTAAGATGTTCAATATTCATTTCGTTTTTTCCTTTCTTAACTTACCATTTTTCTGCAAAAAATCTCAGACAATCTGGTAGATTTTCTGACCAAGGGATTTCACTATGGATGGCACCAGACTGAACTTTCAGCACAAGATTATCCAGATGTACTCCCCCTGCTATCAAATCATGGTAATAGCGAAGCGAAGAGTCGATATAGGCTTGTTTGATATTACCAGCCATCAAGGTCTTGTCTGTATCATCCGCTTCTTCCGTTCCCACATAGATGAAGATACGCTGGTCAGGCGATAGTCTCTGGCGCTCAATATAGCGGTTAAAGGCTTCTTGGTGGAGCCAGTTGGCAGATGAAAAGACGCCCAAGCAACCAATTTGGTCTTGGTATTCCAAACCGATAAACTGGGTAATATTGCCTCCTAGTGAGGAACCAATCATAGCCGTATGCTGGCGGTCAGCTTTGGTACGATAAGTCTCATCGATAAAAGGCTTGACTACCTCCATGACAAACTCAGCATACTCCACACCCTTACCACCAAACTGCTGCCCTGGGATAGGAGATTCTTGGAACTTCCAAGCCGCATACTCATTCATCCGCCCCATACCATCATTGTCAATAGCAACGACAATCATGCGACTGATATCCGGATTTCGTTTGATAGCTGGGATAATCTTCCATGAGTGACCAATGAAAGACTCCTTGCTATAAAAAACATTTTGCCCGTCATGAAAGTATACAACAGGATAGGAGCGGTCCGTGTCTTTCTCATAATCTTTAGGTAGAAGAACACGCACACGGCGCTCCTTACCTGTATAAGGAACCTTGAGTTTGTGTTCTTTCATTTTTAGATAAAAGTAGGATTGATTCATTGTCAGAAAACTCTCTATATTCAAAATTTTATCTTATTATATCATAAAAATAGAAAAAAAGTTAGTTTTTTACCTATTTTTAGAGAAAAAACTAACTTTTTTTACTGATTTCAGCTATTCTTTTGGATTTTCTGATTAGAGCAGATTGTCAATCAAGTCATCCACTTCATCTTTTTCAACCTGCGGTGTGATCTCAGTAGTCATGATTCCAGCCACTGCGCGCTCAACCAAAGCTTCAACATCCATTCGTGCTTCATACTGCTCTGCGTTCTTAATTTTAGGATTGGTCTTAGGACGGTCAGGTGCAAAAATGGTACAGCAGTCTTCAAAAGGTTGGATAGAGATTTCAAAGGTATCAATTTCCTGGGCGATGTCAATGATTTCCAACTTGTCCATGGTGACCACAGGGCGGATGATGGGAGTGTTGGTCACAGCGTTAATCGCCTGCATACTTTCAAGAGTTTGGCTGGCTACTTGACCAAGGCTTTCCCCATTGATAATAACCAAACCATTTCGTACCTCACGGATACGGTCGGTAATCCGCATCATAAAACGACGGGTCAAGGTCATGAGATAGGCTTCTGGCGCCTTAGCCTTGATTTCCTCTTGGATCTCTGTAAAAGGCACTTCGATAAACTGGATATTGCCCCCAAACTTGGTCAATTTACGGGTCAAATCTTGGGCTTTCTTGAGAGCACCTGGACTAGTATAAGGTGGGCTGGCAAAGTGAACGGCCTCAATATCTACCCCACGTTTAAGAGCTAGATAGCCAGCTACAGGGGAATCGATTCCCCCTGATAACATAAGCATGCCCTTACCAGAAGTTCCCACTGGCAAGCCACCTGCCCCTCGAATGGTTTCATAGGAAAGATAAGCAGCCTCCTCACGAATCTCCACCTGAAGATTGATGTCAGGATTTTTCATCTGAGCTTGCACATTTGGAATTACTTCAAAAACAGCCCCTCCAAGGGTTTGGTTGAGTTCACGACTGTCGAGTTCAAAGTTGTGATCGCTACGTTTGCTAGAAATCTTAAAGGTCATACCTTCCTTGTAGATGTCCTGCATAATCTCTTGAACAGAAGATTTCAGAACTTCTACAGATTTTTCAACCTTATAAACAGGGGAAAAGTTTTGAATTCCAAAGACTTGCTTAAGCGATTCTGCTACTGCTGTGTAATCAGCTCCATTGAGGTAAGCGTGGGCACGGTCACGATCTGCCGTTACCTTAACTTGGGGATAGATAGACAAAACGTCCGAAATATTATTGCGAAGTTTATTGATGAAACGCATACGGTTTTTACCCTTGGTTGACAACTCTCCATAGCGAATCATAATTTCTGAATATTGCATGAATGCTCCTATCTTACTTTTCTAGTTTGATTGTAAATCAATTTTAACTTGGTCAAGAACTGCTCGACCTGACTCATATCATTTTCAAGGTCTAGACTAAGACGCACAGCTGACTGAGCCTTATCTTTATCCACTCCCATGGCTATCAAGGTGCCAGCAGGTTTCCCAGCCTTGGACGAACAAGCAGAGGTCGTTGAGATGAAAATATCATAGTCTTCAAAGGCGTGAACAATAACTTCTCCACGAACACCCTTGATTCCAAAAGTTAGGATATGAGGGACAAAGTCTTCCTCATCTGAAAAGACAAAAATATCTGGATAGTCGAGAAGAGCTTGGCGAATGACTGCCTTCATCTGCCCAGTCTTGCTAGTAAAGAAATCTAGCTTTTCCATAGACAAACGGAGAGCCTTGGCTGTCGCAGCAATCCCTGCCACATTTTCAGTTGTCGAACGATAATCACGTTCCTGACCACCACCTGTTAAAAGAGGCGTAATCTTCTTGCTGGACTTGATATAGACAAAACCAACACCACGGACACCATGAAACTTATGACTCGAGAAGGTCGCAAAATCCACTCTATCAGTTAAATACTTTTCAGTTGGAATCTTGGCAAGCGCCTGAACCGCATCAACATGGAAGGAAATAGTTGGCTTGTCTGCCAAGAGTTCTGAAATAGCCTCAATAGGTTGGATAGAGCCGATTTCATTGTTGACCGCCATGACAGAAATTAGGATTGTGTCAGGCCGTATCAAACCTGCCAACTCTTCAACATTCACAAATCCTTGCTCATCTACTGGAGCAAAATCCACCTCAAAACCTTGAGAGTTCAACCAGAGGGCTGATTCTTTGACTGCTGGATGTTCAATAGCAGATACGATGATGTGCTTGCCAAACTGGGCTTTTTCAAAGGCCACACCCTTGATGACCCAGTTATCTCCTTCTGTTCCACCAGATGTAAAGAAGATTTCATAACTTTTCTTACCGATTAAATCTGCAATCTGTTGACGGGAAGCATCTAAGATTCGTGTTGCCTGGTCTCCCAAACGATGGAGACTAGATGGATTTCCTAAAATTTTTGAAGCCACCTGCATATAGGTTTCAAGGGCTTCAGGATAGGGCTTGGTCGTCGCCGAATTATCAAAGTAAATCATGTTTTCTCACGCTTTCTAAAATCACTCCTTCTATTGTATCATGAAACGGAGCCTGCGACAAGAAAGGGCAATTCCTCTTTTTTTAAGATTTTTTTAAAGAAATGCGGTATAATAAATTTTAATTAAAGGAGAGAATGTATGTCTAATTATCGTAGAACTTCAAAACCAAAAACAGAACACATCAAAAAAGGCTTCACGGTCTTTCAAAAAACCGTTGCTACAATCGCTAGTATCCTTGGCTTGATTACCGCAAGTATCACAATCATGAACGCCCTAGATAATAATAAAGATACTAAAAAAGAACCTACGACAAGCCAGACGACAACCATTGTCAAAGAAATTCAAAAGGAATTCCCTAAGGAAAATACTAGTCCCAATAAGGAAAATAATACTAGTCAAGAAAAAACACAGCAAGAGGAAACGCCAAAATCTAGCGTCAAGGAAGAGAAAAAAGAAGAGCAGAAAGCATCAACTCAGGACTCTTCTACTCCAACTCCAAGCAAACCCGCTACTGAAACTGAAAAGCAGTCCAATAATACTCCAACTTCAGAAAATAAAAGTAATCAATAGCCTGTAAAATAGCTTCTCTCCAAACTTGGAAAGAAGCTATTTTTTTATTGTTGTAACACTTTTCGAGGTTTGGTACCTTCAGCTGGACCGATGACACCTGCCATCTCCAGTTCTTCCATAAGGCGGGTCGCACGGTTAAATCCAACTGACAAACGACGCTGAATCATGGATGCGCTGGCTTTCTGGGTTTCGATAACCAAAGCCTTGGCTTCTTCAAAAAGCGGATCTCCACCAGATTCACCATCTGAAAATTCTCCATCATTTTCTGAAACCTCACCTGGATCAAAACTCTCATCGTAGTCCGCGTCTGCCTGAGCCTTGATGAAGTTTACGATGCGTTCGACATCGTCATCCGAGATAAAGGAGCCTTGCAGACGAACTGGATGATTTTCATCAATCGGTTTAAAGAGCATATCCCCTCGGCCAAGCAGTTTTTCTGCTCCATTTTCATCCAAGATAGTACGGGAGTCTGTCCCTGATGAAACCGCAAACGCTACACGAGATGGAACATTGGCCTTAATCAACCCAGAGATGACATCAACAGATGGACGTTGAGTTGCGAGAATCATGTGAATCCCTGCAGCACGTGCCTTCTGTCCAAGACGAATAATGGCATCCTCTACTTCCTTGCTGGCCACCATCATGAGGTCAGCCAACTCATCTACAATCACAACAATGAGCGGTAGCGGAATCTGCTTATATTCAGACTGGGCATTGAAGTCTTCTACCTTGGCATTAAAGCCTGCAATATTCCGAACTCCCACCTTGGCAAAGAGTTCATAACGATTTTCCATCTCATCCACAACCTTTTGCAGAGCCTTGCTGGCCTTACGTGGATTGGTCACAACTGGAATCAAGAGATGAGGAATGTCATTGTAAACAGACAACTCAACCATCTTGGGATCGACCATCATAAATTTGACTTGGTCTGGTCTTGCCTTCATGAGAATGCTAGCTATAATACCATTAACTGCTACTGACTTCCCTGAACCCGTTGAACCTGCGACGAGCAAGTGGGGCATTTTGGAAAGATCAAAAGCTCTTGCAGTGCCATTAACTGCCTTCCCTAAAGGAATTTCCAAGAGATTTTCTGCTTTCGTTTGAGATTGTTCCCATAGTTCGCGGAAGGACACAGTCGCAATCTCGGAGTTTGGTACTTCTATTCCAACTAAGGATTTCCCTGGGATAGGTGCTTCTATTCGGACATCCTTGGCAGCCAAAGCCAGAGCAAGGTCATCTGCTAGATTGGAAATGCGGTTAACCCGTACACCAACTGCTGGCTTGACTTCATACTTGGTCACTGATGGGCCAATTTCAGCCCGTTCAACTGTCACCTTGATACCAAAGCTAGCAAAGGTTTCTTCCAAGATTTTGATATTTTCCCGAACGATTTTCTTCTCTTTAGACTGGTCCTTTGGTTTATCTGGGGCAAAGAGTTGTAAACTTGGAAGTTTGTATTCAAGAGCTTCTTTAGCCGAAAAATCGACCTGAACATCTTCATCATCAAATGTTTGTTCCTGTTCTGGGAATTCAAGTTCAGGTTGAGGCAGGATGATTTCTGGTTCCACCCACTCTTCTTCTGGAACAGGAGGAACGTCAAGAACAACATCATCAGTCAGAATTTCACCCGTTTCCATATCAACAGGAGGCAAATCTAGCAAGGCTTTCTCAGCCGCTTCTTTTTCTAATCTAGCCTCTTCCTCAGCCTTTTGACGAGCTTTTTCTTCTTGTTTGACAAAGCGTTCCTCTTTTCGACGCTCATGCCCTTCCCGCCATTTAGCAAAGCCTCTACTGAAAAATTCAGCAATATCGTAAACAGACCAAGGACTGATCAGGAGGGCACCCACTAAAATCAAGATAGAACCAATAAAGTAAGTACCGATATTTGAGAAGAGAAAGGCTGTTGGCACATAGAGGGCAACACCAATCAAGCCTCCTCCAGCAAAACTGGTCGTTCGAAAACCAGTCAAATCAGTCACAACCTGAGCCATGGTTCCTTTTAGAACGGACTTGTCCAAGCCATATTTCCAAACCAAGTAGGCCTCAAAAATCAGGAGCAAGCCTGCAAATATAGTGAAAAAGCCAGATAGGAGGCCTTCCTGTTTTCGGATCCACTTAAAAAGGAAGAGATAGATCAAGAGGGCAAATATTGCCAGATAGGCTAAGCTTCCCACCAGCAAGCGAATTAAATTGTAAAGGGTGATACCGGCAGCCCCTAATTTAAAGGCTGCGAAAATCAATAAAATCGCGATTCCTAATGAAATCAACATTCGTTGAATCGCTTCTTTTCTTTCGAGTTCTGCTTTAGACGGTCTCCGTCTTGTTTTACTTGTATTCTTGTTTGCCATTCTTATATTATACCATATTTCACAGGTATTTCGAAAAGAGAAAAAGACTGCACCAAACGGTACAATCTTTTCTTATATCTAATGTTTATGCTTGAGGTTTGCGGAGGTAACCATAAACCACACCACTTACGATTGCTCCTACCAAGACAGAGGCAAGGTAAAGAAGAGCATTTGAAGTGAGGGCGATCACAAAGATTCCTCCGTGTGGCGCCATGAGTTTGATACCAGCAAGACCAACGAGTCCTCCTGCTACTGCTGATCCAAGGATGAAGCTTGGGATCGCACGAGCTGGGTCTGCTGCACCAAATGGAATCGCTCCCTCAGTGATAAATGACAAGCCCATGATGATATTTGTCAAACCAGAGTTACGTTCTTCTTTGGTAAATTTATCTTTGAAAAGAAGGGTTGCGACAAAGATAGCAAGTGGTGGAACCATTCCTCCAGCCATAACTGCTGCCATAGCCACAGAACCACCTGAAGAAACAGTAGCTGCAAGCGTACCTGTACCAAAGACATAAGCCGCTTTATTGACCGGTCCACCCATGTCAACAGCCATCATTCCACCAAGAACGATACCAAGAAGGACAGCTGAACCTCCACCAAGACCGCCTAGGAAGTCATTCATAGCAGTGTTGATTGCTGCCATTGGGATATTCACAGCTAGCATGACAAATCCAGTCAAGATTGTTCCAAGAAGTGGCAAGAGAAGGATTGATTTAGCACCTTCAAGTGAACGAGGAACTTTAACGTATTTCTTGATAGCAAGAACTAAAGCACCTGCGATAAATCCACCAACAAGGGCACCTAGGAAACCAGATGAGACACCTGCAAGAGTTGAAGTTGCTTCACCACCTGCAGCATAAGGAATTTTACCAAAGGCAAAACCTTCTTTGGCAATAGCACCAGCCACGAAACCTGCTACCAAACCTGGTTTTTCAGCGATAGAGTAGGCAACATAACCTGCAAAGACTGGGAGCATCAATCCAAAGGCTGCACCACCAATTTTCATGAACATAGAAGCTAACTCATGGTAGGAACCAAGATTGCCAAGGTTTTCATTTGGAACGCCCAAAGCACCGTCAATCAAGAAGGCAAGGGCAATCATGATACCACCACCGATAACGAATGGCAACATTTGAGAGACACCACTCATCAAGTGTTTGTAGAAGGCACCACCAAGGCTTTGTTTTTCGTTAGAGGCTGTTGCAGCTTTTGCACCGTTTGCAGCACGGTAGATTTCAGCATCCCCAGAAAGAGCCATGTTGATCAACTCTTCTGTCTTACGGATACCGTCAGCAACCGGACGATTGATCAATGGTTTGCCATCGAAACGATCCATTTCAACTGCCTTGTCTGCTGCAATGATAACAGCTTTAGCCTTGCGGATATCCTCTGCAGTTAGTTGATTTCCAACACCGCTAGCACCGTTGGTTTCAACCTTAATGCCAACCCCCATTTCAGCAGCTACTTTTTGAAGGGCTTCTTGGGCCATATAAGTGTGGGCAATACCTGTCGTACAAGCTGTAACAGCAACGATAAAGTCACTAGAATCATTAGCAGGTACTGGGACAGGCTGCTCAGCTTTTTCTGAAGCTTGGTTAAAAAGTTCGATAACTTGGTCAGCTGATGTTGCTTGACGAAGTTTATCAGCAAAGCCGTCTTTCATCAAGTATTGAGACAATTCTGCCAAGGCTGCCAAGTGAGTGTCATTTGCACCTTCTGGAGCTGCAATCATGAAGAAGAGATCAGTTGGTTGCCCGTCCAAGCTCTCATAGTCAACTCCCTTGTTTGACTTAGCAAAGAGAACTGTCGCTTCTTTGACAGCAGCGTTTTTGCTGTGAGGCATTGCGATACCGTCACCCAAACCTGTAGAAGTCAAAGCTTCACGCGCTAAAATTCCTTCTTTAAAGGTTTCAAAATCTGTTACATAACCGTGGTCTGTCAAACTTTTAATCATCTCGTCGATGACAGCTGTTTTTTCAGTTGCCTGCAAATCCAGCAACATGACATCTTTTCTCAATAGGTCTTGAATTTTCATCGTTTTTCTACCTCAACTTTTTCATATGTTTCTTTAATAAATTCCGCTGTTGCCAAGTCATCTGAGAAGGTTGTTGCCGTTCCACAAGCCACTCCCCATTTGAAGGCTTCTACTGCGTCTTTTGATTTGACAAACTCACCTGTGAATCCAGCCACCATAGAGTCACCAGCTCCAACTGAATTTTTCACTGTTCCCTTGATTGGTTTAGCAAAGTATGCTCCCTCAAATGTGACAAGAAGGGCACCGTCACCAGCCATAGAGATAATAACGTTTTGAGCACCTTTAGCCAGGAGTTCTCGAGCATATTTTTCAATTTCATCTAAACTATCGAGTTCAACTCCAAAGATAGCTCCAAGCTCGTGATTATTTGGCTTAACCAAGAGCGGTTGGTATTCCAAACTATCAATCAAGGTCTGGCCTTCAAAGTCACAAACCACTTGCGCACCTGTCTGACGGGTCAAGGCAATTAAATCCTTATAGATAACATTGCCTAGATTTTTAGCACTTGAACCAGCAAAGACAACTGTATCATCTGCCGTCAGACTAGATAAGATAGCTTTCAATTCTTCTAGCTGGGCTGGTTCAACAGTTGGACCAGTCCCGTTGATTTCTGTTTCTTGGTCTGCTTTGATTTTAACATTGATACGAGTATCTTCTGCCACTTGGACAAAACGTGTCTCGATTTCTTCATCAGCCAAAGTATCTGTGATAAATTTACCAGTAAAGCCACCGATAAATCCCGTCGCTGTATTTGGAATATCCAAACGTTTCAAGACACGACTGACATTGATTCCTTTCCCACCAGCAAACTTATCATCACTGTCCATACGATTGACACTACCGACTTGGACTTGGTCCAAACGAACGATATAGTCAATGGATGGATTGAGTGTGACTGTATAAATCATACTTCTATTACCTCCGTTTTCTCCTTAATAACCTGCAAGAGCTCATGCCCTTGACTTGTGATAACAATAGCGCGTTTGAGTGGTGCTACCTTGGCAAAGCAAGTTTGTCCAATTTTAGACGAATCAACCAAGACATAAGTCTGTTTGGCATTCTCTAAAATAGCTCGCTTCACAGCTCCCTCCTCCATATCAGGAGTCGTATAATAGCCATCGTCCACACCATTCATTCCGATAAAGGCACGGTCAAAGTGCAATTGGTTAATCTGGTTAAGAGCAACGCCCCCGATACTAGCATCTGTCGCCATCTTGACACTCCCTCCAACCATGACAGTTGGAATCTGCTTTTCAACCAACTGAGCGGCATGGTGAATCGAGTTGGTCACAACAGTAATATTCTTATTGACCAATTCAGGAATCAAAAAGGCTGTCGTTGTTCCAGCATCGATAAAGATGACATCTTGTTCCTTGATGAGAGAGGCTGCTTTCTGAGCCAACAACTTCTTCTCTTGAAGGTTTTTGACAGATTTTTCTTGAATGGTTTCTTCTTCCTGCAAGGAGTGAGGCAATTCTGCTCCACCATGCACGCGACGAAGCTTGTTTTCCGCTTCCAACTCATCCAAGTCTCTTCGAACCGTTGATTCTGAGGTCTCTAGCAAACTAACTAATTTTTCTAGAGACACTACATGATGTTGATTTAACTCCTCTAAAATCAGTTGTTTCCGCTCTGTTTTTAACACTGAATCACCTCCTGTTATCGTTTACACTATTCATTCTATCACACTTTATTTCAATGTCAAGCATTTTTTGTCATTTTCTTTCAAATTCTATCATTTTTCTTATTTCCAGAATTTTTATTGCAAGATAAGTATCTTTATGGTAGACTATTTGAGTAAGTATTGGAAGATTACTCAAGAGGCTTAAGAGGCCGTGTTGGAAACGCGGTAGGCGTGTAACAGCGTGCGTGGGTTCGAATCCCATGTCTTCCGTGGAAAAGAACAATTATTTTTGGGATGCGACAAATGTTGTATCCTTTTTTGTATCTCTTTTTTAAAAAAGAGGCTCTGCTTTAGGATCTGTTTGTGACTCCTTTGTTGTATCCTTTTTCCGCAAAAGAATACCAAGGAATACCAAAGAATACCAAAGACAAAAATAAAAAACGTTGATTTAACAACGTTTTACCAAGGAATGCTAAAGAATGCAAAGGAATAATGGAGCCGGTGGGAGTCGAACCCACGTCCAAACACCTGCCAACATATTTGTCTACAACCATAGGTTATGTATTAGTTTAACAGTTCCTCGACACATAACTCAAGCCTAGAAACTGCGAGTCTATCAATCTCTTATCAAGCCACTAGACAAGGCTTGATCGTATCTCGCTAATAATAAGACCTGTCATTGAACACGAGCAATCCAAATCGGGTCACGCCTGCTGGTTTTTAGGCAGCTAGAGCGTAAGAAGTGTTATTTTTTGCAGTTATATTTAACTGAGCGTTTACGTCGCCACACGAGTCGCAAAATATGCCTCATAATGCCTGTCGAATCCGTAACGACCCCAAAAGACAGTAAAACCATTATACCTTATCTAACTAAAAAATGCAAAAAAGAAATCACATACCTAAAAAAGATACTATTCGAGAAATTTAACAAACTGGGAGACTAACTACAACTTTCTCAGTGCATAACTTTACGATTGTGAATAGAACTTACGAAATCCAATTAACACATACCTAAGATGAAGCTATTTGTTTTGAAGAAATTCACGAAGAGAATTATTCTAAAATACTTTCAGATGAGGATTTCCCTACTCTCTTTGTTTCAATTCATTTGAGTTTAAAAACTATAAAATCAATCCTTATATTATTCGGACTGCTTTTTACTTGTTGCACTAAAATAAATAGATTTCATTCGAACCTTAATAGACTATGAAAACCAGTGGAACTTACCCTGACACGGAATTCCACTGGTTTTTTCGATTTTTATCAGATTAACTTCTACTATTCTTAGCTGTGAAAATTAGTTTAAGACTTTAACTTATTTTCAGTCTTCTAATCTAAAGGCCACTTCCAGTAAAGAAAAATCAGGGTTCTCCTGACTTTTACTTAGCTAATTCTCTTTCTCGTTCTTTCATTATTTTATGATTTTCATACAAACGGGATAAGAACTTAGAAATTTCTTTCAAGATAGAATAGGTTGGCACTGCGACAATCATTCCAACTACACCATAGATATTGCTTGACAACAAAAGTAAAACTAAAATCGTGATTGGATGAACCTTCATAACACTTCCTACGATTCGAGGATATAAGATATTGCCATCTACCTGCTGAACAACAAGCATATAAATCACTGCAATCAGCATTCTATGGGGATCAGTGAATATATTTGCGATGATCATAGGAATCAAACCAATACTCGGCCCCACATAAGGAATTAAATTGGCTACACCAGAAAAAATAGCAAAAACTAAAGCATATTTTAAACCAATAATACTATAGCCAATATAAGCCAAACAACCTATAATGATTGCGTCAATCGAAACTCCACTAATATAGCGAGCAATCGTCGCATTCAAATTCTTTAATAAGCCTGCAATATGCAAGCGATCCCTCTTTAGAATCGTTCTTTCAAGCATGGGCAAGAATTTATGTCCATCTAATAAGAAATAAACCAAAAAAACTGGAGTCATAATCAAAATCAAAACAGTACTGATAAGAGCTGACAAGACGCTCCCCACACTATTTGATACGCTATTTAGGATATTTTGAAGAATATCAACATAGGATAAGTTTAACTGCTGAATTGTAGCTTCTACATCCAAATTCTGGAGCGCAGGATAATTAGATAAGTCTATGATTAAGTCTTGTACTCGACTATAAATAGTTTGACTAGATATAATCAAACTAGATAACTGATTAATCAAAATAGGTAAGAGATAGAAAACACCTATGACCATTCCCCAGACCAAAGCACACAAGGTAATTAAAATACCAAGTAGACGATTGAGTTTACAGACTTTATTTAAGAAAGTAACAATAGGGTTTGTCAAATAATAAAGAAAGCCCCCCAATAAAAATGGAATCATAATTGTATTAAGCACGCTAACAAAAGGGTTAATCAAAGACCCCATCTGTCTCCATAGGTAAAAGATGATTGTTAAGAGTAAAATTTCTGTGGTCCAAAAAAATAATTTATTTCTACGAAACATGAGTTACCTCCCTCACTCTATTTTACCATATTTTCAAAAAGCTTAACGGATGAATTATTAAAGCAAGAATATTTTTTTTCTTTATGATAGAATAAGACTACTATGAAAAAAATATTTTTAACTTTATTAACTGTCTCCCTTTTAGGAAGTGCTTCTACTGCTGTTGCTCAAGATTTTACCATTGCCGCTAAACATGCGATTGCTGTTGAGGCAAATACTGGTAAAATTCTCTATGAGAAGGATGCAACGCAACCTGTCGAAATTGCTTCCATAACAAAATTGATTACTGTTTATCTGGTCTATGAAGCCTTGGAAAACGGAAGTATTACCCTCTCCACTCCTGTAGATATTTCTGACTATCCTTATCAATTGACGACAAATTCTGAAGCCAGTAATGTTCCTATGGAAGCTCGTAATTATACCGTCGAACAACTACTTGAAGCAACCCTAGTATCTAGTGCTAACAGTGCTGCTATTGCCTTAGCTGAGAAAATTGCTGGCTCAGAAAAAGACTTTGTTGATATGATGCGTGCCAAACTCTTGGAATGGGGAATCAAAGATGCCACTGTTGTCAATACAACTGGTCTGAACAACGAAACTCTAGGAGATAATATTTACCCAGGGTCTAATAAAGATGATGAAAATAAGCTCAGTGCTTATGATGTTGCTATCGTTGCCCGCAACCTCATCAAAAAATACCCACAAGTCTTAGAAATCACCAAAAAACCTTCTTCTACTTTTGCTGGAATGACAATCACTTCGACCAACTACATGTTAGAAGGCATGCCTGCTTACCGTGGTGGTTTTGATGGACTGAAAACAGGAACAACAGATAAGGCTGGAGAGTCTTTTGTTGGTACTACTGTTGAAAAAGGCATGAGAGTCATCACAGTTGTTTTAAATGCAGACCATCAAGACAATAATCCCTACGCTCGGTTTACAGCTACATCTTCCCTAATGGATTATATTTCTTCTACATTTACACTTCGCAAAATCGTTCAGCAAGGCGATGCCTATCAAGATAGTAAAGCCCCTGTACAAGATGGAAAAGAAGATACGGTCACTGCAGTTGCCCCAGAGGATATCTATCTAATCGAACGTGTTGGGAATCAATCTTCCCAATCTGTTCAATTCACTCCCGATTCCAAAGCAATCCCAGCACCACTTGAAGCTGGAACAGTGGTTGGCCATCTGACTTACGAAGACAAGGATTTGATTGGTCAAGGTTACATTACCACAGAACGTCCTAGTTTCGAAATGGTAGCAGAAAAGAAAGTTGAAAAAGCCTTCTTCTTAAAAGTTTGGTGGAATCAGTTTGTCCGCTTTGTTAATGAGAAATTATAAAAAAATCGCGGTTTAAAATCGCGATTTTTTATTACAAATTCATCTTCAAAGTCCTTGATTTTAAGTATATCTAAAATCAAATTTTACCCAACTGACCCTTCCATTTCATAGCTAATCAAGCGGTTCAGCTCAACTGCGTATTCCATTGGAAGTTCTTTTGTGAAAGGCTCTACAAATCCCATAACAATCATTTCTGTTGCCTCAGATTCTGACAAGCCACGGCTCATGAGGTAATAGAGTTGCTCTTCTGAAATCTTAGATACCTTGGCTTCGTGTTCCAAAGCTACTTGCGAGTTATGAATTTCATTAAATGGAATAGTATCTGATGCTGACAAGTCATCCATGATAATGGTATCACACTCGATGTGAGAGACAGATTTCTTAGAGTTTTTGTTAAAGGTTACTTGTCCACGGTAGTCAACCTTCCCGCCGCCTTTAGCGATGGATTTAGACACGATAGACGAGCTTGTATGTGGAGCGTTGTGGATCATCTTAGCACCAGTATCCTGGTGTTGCCCAGCATTGGCAAAGGCAATCGAAAGCATGGTTCCACGAGCACCTTCTCCATCTAGGTAAACAGATGGGTATTTCATGGTTGTTTTAGCACCCAAGTTTCCATCAATCCACTCAACAGTGGCATCCTTTTGAGCCTTAGCACGCTTCGTTACCAAGTTATAAACGTTATCAGACCAGTTTTGAATAGTCGTATAACGCATATAAGCTCCGTCCAAGGCAAAGATTTCTACGATGGCTGCATGCAAGCTGTTGCTTGAATATGTTGGCGCTGTACATCCTTCTACATAGTGGACACTTGCTCCCTCATCAACGATAATCAAGGTACGTTCAAACTGACCTGTATTTTCGTTGTTGATACGGAAGTAGGTTTGAAGCGGAATATCCACTTTCACCCCTTTTGGTACGTAGATAAAGGTTCCACCTGACCATACTGCCGAGTTGAGGGCTGCCAACTTGTTATCAGTCGGCGGTACCAACTTCGCAAAGTATTGTTTAAACAAATCTGGGTATTCTTTGAGAGCAGAATCCGTATCTGTAAAGATGATACCTAACTTCTCAAATTCTTCCTTCATGTTGTGGTAAACTACTTCTGACTCGTACTGGGCAGAAGCACCAGCTAGATAAGCACGCTCAGCTTCAGGAATCCCGATACGTTCAAAGGTTTCTTTGATTTTTTCTGGAACTTCATCCCAAGAACGAGCAGGTTTATCAGATGGTTTTTGGTAGTAAATCAAGTCATCAAAGTCAATCTCTGACAAGTCTGCTCCCCAAGTTTGCATGGGCATTTTTTTGAAGGTTTCATAAGACTTCAAACGGAATTCTAACATCCACTCAGGTTCTCCCTTAGCAGCTGATAATTCGCGAATGACATCTTCGTTCAATCCTTTTCCTGTCGATAGGACAGGCTCTACATCGTCATGGAAACCAAATTTATATTCACCAAGGTCAATTGGTTTTGGTTCTACTCTTTCTTCAGCCATAATATCCTTTCTTTCATTCTTCATTTCTACTAATTCATAAGACAAAAGAAACTTGTCTTATTGTTTTTCTTGATCTTCAATTGTTTTCTTAAGGGCATTCCAAGCTAGGGTTGCACACTTGATCCGTTGCGGAAATTTGGCAATACCTGACAAGAAGGCTGCATCACCGAGTTGGTCTAGGCGTTCATCTTTTTGCCCTTGAACCATTTCAGAAAAAATGGTCGCAAGTTCTAAAATTTCTTGTTTGTTTTTTCCTAAAACAGCATCTGTCATCATGCTAGCAGAGGCAGTTGAGATGGTACAGCCTGAGTTTAGAAAAGCGATATCCTCCAAACGATCATCTGCATCAAACTTGACGGAGAGATTGATGACATCCCCACAAGTCGGATTGTTGAGACTGATTTGTTCAGCGTCTTCTAACTTTCCTTGGTGATGTGGATTTTTCGAATGGTCTGCTACCACTGCCATATAAAGGCTATCTAGTTTAGAAAGTGCCATTGAAAAACTCCTTTGTCTTTTGTAAGGCATCGACTAGTTTGTCGCAATCTGCCTTGGTATTGTAGATATAAAAACTTGCACGAGCTGTTGCTGGGACATCCAAATACTGAAGCAAGGGTTGCGCACAGTGGTGACCTGCTCGAACAGCCACTCCTTCATAATCCAAGGCAGTCGCAAGGTCGTGAGGATGAAGGTCGCCTAGGTTAAAGGCAATAACACCTGAACGTTGAGCCAAGTTCTGCGAACCATAAATAGTCAAGCCTTCAATCTCCTGCAGTTTTGGATAGACGTATGCAACCAATTCCTGTTCATGAGCTTCAATGGCATCCATGCCAATGTTTTCAAGATAATCCACTGCAGCAGCAAGTCCAATAGCACCAGCCATGTTAGGAGTTCCAGCCTCGAATTTCCAAGGCAATTCCTTCCAACTAGCAGATTGCTCATAGACGAAATCAATCATCTCACCGCCAAATTCAAGAGGTGACATTTGTTCCAGATACTTTTCTTTACCGTAAAGGACACCGATACCAGTCGGACCGGCCATCTTGTGACCTGAAAAGGCAAAGAAGTCCACATCCAAGGTCTGGACATCAATCTTCATATGAGGTGTAGATTGAGCTCCATCCACCACCATGATGGCTCCAACTTGGTGGGCTATTTTAGTGATTTCTTTGATCGGATTGACCACTCCAAGAACATTAGAGGCATGAGCTAGCGAAACGAACTTGACCTTGTCCGTCAATTTAGCTCGCAAGTCCTCCATATCCAAGGCTCCATCCTTAAGATAGACATAGACAAGCTCTGCTCCAGTCTTGCGACAAGCTTCCTGCCAAGGAATAATATTGGAATGGTGTTCCATGACAGAAATCAAGACCTGATCTCCCTCAGTCAGAACTTCCTCAGCAAAGCGTGCCACCCAGTTAAGGCTGGTTGTCGTTCCTCTAGTAAAGAGAACTTCCTTTGTAGAGCCTGCATTGATAAACTTACGAATGGTTTCACGAGCGGCTTCATAGGAAGCTGTCGCCCGCTCCGCCAAGGTATGAACCCCACGATGAACATTTGCATTGTCCTGTTCATAGTAGCGGTTGATTGTTTCCAGAACTGCTAGTGGTTTCTGTGTCGTCGCAGCATTGTCTAGGTAGACCAGAGGTTCATCGTTGACAATCTGGTCTAAAATTGGAAAATCCTTGCGAATCGCTTCTACATCTAACATCGGCTTCCCCTTAGCGTTTTGACAATTTTTCTTCGATCGTTGCAATCATTTCATCACGAACTTCCTTGACTGGAATCTCAACGATAACGGATCCAAGGAAACCACGAACAACCAAACGCTCTGCAGTTGCCTTATCCAAGCCACGGCTCATGAGGTAGTACATATCTTCTGGATCTACTTGTCCGATAGAAGCCGCGTGTCCTGCAGTTACGTCATTTTCATCAATCAAAAGAATTGGGTTAGCATCTGAACGCGCCTGGTCTGAAAGCATGAGAACACGGCTTTCTTGTTGCGCATCGGCTCCCTTGGCACCCTTGATAATGTGACCAATACCGTTGAAAGTTAAAGTTGCTTTTTCAAGGATAACCCCATGTTGGAGGATATTTCCGATTGAGTTACATCCGTAGTTAGTCACTCGAGTATCAATCCCTTGCACTTGGCGGCCACTTGAAAGAGCTACCACTTTAAGGTCAGCATGGCTACCGTTACCAATCAGGTCGCTATCAAAGTCCGCAACGACATTTCCTTCGTTCATAACACCGATTGCCCAGTCAATGCTTGCATCGTTGCCCAATTTACCACGACGGCTAATGTAGGCAGTGACATTTTCACCTAAACGGTCAATAGCCGCAAATTTCACTTGCGCACCAGAACGTGCAATCACTTCGACTGTGATATTGGCAGTTGCTTTGGCACTACCCTCACCGCGTGACTCTAAACGCTCCAGATAACTAATCTTAGAATTTTTACCAGCGATAATCATAATATGCTTGTTAAATGGCACATCACTATCGCTATCTTGATAGAAAATTCCTTCGATTGGCTCTTTAATCTCAACATTATCAGGAATGTAGAGAACAGCACCACTATTGAAATAAGCTGTATGGTAGGCTGCCAACTTGTCATCGTCATACTTAACAGATGACATGAAGAATTCCTCAATAAGCTCTGGAATTTCTTCTAAAGCTGAGTGAAAGTCTGTAAATACAACACCTTGTTCAGCCAACTCAACTGGAATTTGTTCAAAAACAGTCTGAGTACCTACTTGCACCAACTTCAAGTGATTATCTAAAGCTGTGAAATCTGGAACATTTGCTGATGGCTCACTTTCTGTAATGGTTCCATCACCCAGATTCCAACGGTGGAATTTGACACGCTCAATAACTGGTAATTCTAAACTCTCAATCTTATCAAAAGCTTTTTGACGGAGGTCAGCCAACCAGCTTGGTTCAGCGTGCATTTCTGAAAAAAGTTTAATATTTTCTTTAGTCATTTACTTCTCCTAAAAGATACGAGGGAATTACAATTCTTCCTTGTAGTCGTAGCCAAGTTCTTCAGCTAGTTTTGCGTATCCTTCACGTTCCAAACGCGCAGCCAATTCTGGACCACCAGAAAGGACAACACGCCCTTCCATCATGACGTGTACCACATCAGGTGTGATGTAGTTCAAAAGACGTTGGTAGTGAGTGATAATCATAGCACCAAAGCCTTCACCACGCATGGCATTCACACCTTTAGAAACAACTTTAAGAGCGTCAATATCAAGACCAGAGTCAATCTCATCCAAAAGGGCAAAAGTTGGTTCCAACATCAAGAGTTGAAGAATTTCATTACGTTTTTTCTCACCACCAGAGAAGCCTTCGTTGAGGTAACGCTCAGCCATTTCTTCTTTCATGTTGAGCAATTCCATTTTTTCATCTAGCTTAGTGATGAACTCACGAACTGAAATCTTTTCATCATCTTCTTTACCAGCATTCATTGCTGCACGAAGAAACTCAGCGTTAGTAATTCCAGGAATTTCAGAAGGATATTGCATAGCAAGGAAAAGTCCCATACGCGCACGCTCGTCCACTTCCAGCTCAAGGATGTTTACGCCATCAAACAAAACTTCACCTTTAGTTACTTCATAGTTTGGATTTCCCATGATAGCGGCAGAAAGAGTCGATTTACCTGTACCATTTGGTCCCATGATAGCGGCAATTTCTCCTGTTTTCAGGGTCAGGTTAACCCCTTTTAAAATTTCTTTTCCTTCAATCTCAACGTGAAGATCTTTGATCTCTAATACTGACATGATAGTTCCTTTCTTTTTCAAGACCTTTACAGTGCTTACTAGAAAAACGCCTGATTTCCCCAGAAATAGAGTAAAAGGTCTATAAATATACTTTTCTAGTATAACAAAAAAAAGCCTAAAAGGCTTTGATTTTGTCTGGAAGCTGAGGGCTAGTCTTTCCTATTAAAATGCTGATCGATGACATCAACGATTTTGCCCATCACATAACTGACTCGGAAATTTCTAAAGAGCAAAATGGCCCAAAAGGCTGCCATAATATAGCGGCCAGTCATCCAGGCTTCATTGAAAAAATAGGTCTCAGCAGCTGTAAACAGCGCCATAATAATAAATTGTTGTTTATTCATAAACTTATTGTATCATGAAATCTTTCTTTAGTCTTCCTCTACCTTCACTTTATCAGCCAAAAATTCAAATCCTTCTGGAATCAGGCTTTCTTCTGCTTCTTTTTCAGCTTGAGAAGATTTGGCTTTGGCTGAAAAGGCTGCGCGAACTTCTTTCCATTCCTCCATAGAAATGGCTAAAATCTCAGGTGAAAAACCTGCTGCCTGACTGAGGATATTGCCAAACATGGTGTTGAGATTGTCCCGTTTCATGGTTTGACCAGCATTGAAGTTAGACTCAAAAGCAAGAATGGCATGGTGTTCATTGGCCGCAACCGGTTGAGAACCAACCAGCAAAGCCTTATCAGGGCCTCCTAGACTTTCAATTACCTCTCCCCAGGCATTCTGCAAACGAATCAAGTTTTGACGTGCTAAATCAGGATTTTCGACGGCCTCTTGTAAAATAGACTGCACTTTATTGCGATCCACACGATAGACTGTCTTGCCTGCCGCTGGTCGACTAGGAGCTGGACTTGGTGGCTTGGGCACAGTTCCCACATTGGCGAGTTCTTGTTTGAGACGGGCAACTTCCTGTCTCAGTGCAGAAATTTCATGTTCAACCGCTCCTGATAGAGCTGGTCCAGGCTTGATCTCCGCCAAACGGATGGTCATCATCTCAGCATAAATCTTGGGCTGCAAACTAGACTTAATATCTGCTAAACTCACTGTTGCTAAGCGAATCATTTCAAACAGATTTTCTTGAGGAAGTGCCAAGTTTTCCACAAAGACTGGACTATGATGAGTGTTTTCTCCACCTGTTTGAACAATTAACAAGTCTCTTAAATAGTACAAAAGGTCGGTCACAAAACGGGTCATGCTCTTACCATTGTCAAAGAGAAGATTTAAGCAAGCTAATGCTTTGGGAACATCCTGTTGAGACAAGGCAGCCACATAATCATCCAAGGCTGATAGGCTAATGGTGCCAGTAATTTCTTCAGAGATGGCAGTCGTCAATTCATTTCCCTGTGTTAGACTCAGGGCTTGATCCAAAATAGACAAGGCGTCCCGCATTCCACCTTCCGCCCGTCTGGCAATGATTTCCACAGCCTCTGGTTCAGAACTAATATTTTCTTTTTCTAAGATATAGTGGATATGTTCCTTAATATCCTGTGTCTTAATTGATTTAAATTCAAAACGTTGCACACGGGATAGAATAGTCGCAGGAATCTTGTGCAATTCAGTAGTAGCCAAAATAAAGACCACATTCTGTGTTGGCTCTTCCAGCGTTTTTAGAAGAGCATTAAAAGCCCCTGTAGACAGCATGTGAACCTCGTCTATGATATAAACCTTATAACGGGCAAGACTAGGGGCATAGGTAGATTTATCACGAATTTCACGGATTTCATCGACTCCATTATTAGAGGCCGCATCCATTTCGATGACATCTTCTAAACTACCGTCCGTCACTGCCTGACAAATATAGCAGTTATTACAAGGTTCACCACCCACTTGATTTGGGCAGTTCATAGCCTTGGCAAAGATCTTAGCTACACTGGTTTTTCCTGTTCCACGTGGACCAGAAAAAAGATAGGCATGACTTATTTTCTCTTGCTCCACTGCCTGTTTAAGAGTCTTAGCAACAACTTCTTGACCAACTAACTGGGAGAAGTTTTGACTTCTATATTTTCGATAAAGTGCTTGATACATTAAGATTTTTCCCCAAACATTGTAAAGTCCCATTTCGTATTTTCAAGCAAAATCGCGACAAATTGTTCCAAATAATCTCGATCCGTTGCATCGTAATCCTCAATCTCTGAAGAATCCAGATCCAAAACTCCAAGTAACTGACCATTCTTCATCATCGGCACCACAATTTCACTTTTAGCTAGACTGTCACAAGAAATATAGTTGGGATAGGTCCTTACATCACCAACCAGGACTGTTTCCTGAAACTCAGCAGCTTCACCACATACGCCCTTGCCTAGTGCAATACGGATACAGGAAACACCTCCTTGGAAGGGACCTAAAACCAATTCCTTTCCATCGAACAAATAAAAGCCTGCAAATACAGTATTAGGAAAGCGTGATTTTATGAGAGCACTGGCGTTGGAAAGATTAGCCAAAACATTGGTCTCGCCTTCCAATAGGAAGGACAATTCTTCATTTAACATTTGATAACGTGATTGTTTTTCTGATTTTAACATAGAACTATTATATCAAAAAAGGAGCAGAGACAAAAGAAAAATCCCTTGTTTAGTAAACAAAGGATTTTGTGAATTTTCAATTTGATTAAAGTTCGATATCACCAAACAAATCAGCCATTGAGAATCCTGTTTGTGTTTCTGGAAGTTCGAAATCACGTTTTTCTTGACGTTTTGGACGACGTGGACGAGCAGCACGTTTTTCTTCTTTTTGTCCTTCTTCTTGAGCTGGACGCTCTTCAAGAGCTTTGATAGAAAGTGATACGCGCTCTGCATCTGCGTTAACGTCAAGAACTTTAACTTGAACTTCTTGACCAACTTTAAGAGCTTCTTTTGGATTTTCAATACGTTTGTGTGAAATTTGTGATACGTGAACAAGTCCATCGATACCTGGCAATACTTCAACAAATGCACCGAAGTCAGTCAAACGTTTAACTGTTCCTTCTACTACATCACCTTTAGCCAATTTTTGCTCAACACCATCCCATGGTCCAGGTGTTGTTGCTTTAAGTGAAAGTGATACGCGTCCTTCTTCTTCGTTAAGATCAAGAATTTTCACTTCAATTTCTTCACCAACAGTTACAACTGATTTTGGTGATACGTTACGTTCATGTGACAATTCAGTCAAGTGAACCAATCCGTCAACACCACCAAGGTCGATGAAAGCACCGAAGCTTGTGATACGTGCAACTTTACCAGTTACTACATCACCAACAGCCAATTTACCGAATACTTCAGCGCGAGCTGCTGCTGTAGCTGCTTCAACAACTTCACGACGTGAAAGGATGAAGCGGTTTTCTTTAGCGTCAACTTCTTTGATTTTAGCATCAAATTCTTGACCTACAAAACGCTCAGTGTTACGTACGAAACGAGTATCCAACATTGAAGCTGGGATAAATCCACGAACACCTTCAAATTCTACTGAAAGTCCACCTTTAACGGCACGAGTTCCTTTAACAGTAACAACTTCTTCTTCGCGACCAACAAGTTTGTCCCATGCTTTGCGAGCTTCAAGGCGTTTTTTAGATACAAGGTATGTAACTGTATCAGTATCTTTACCAACTACTTGACGAAGTACAAGAACATCCAATACTTCTCCTACTTTAACAAAGTCATTGATATCTGCATCGCGATCGTTTGTCAATTCGCGAAGAGTCAAGACACCTTCAACACCAGTTCCAGAGATTGCAACGTTAGCTTGAGTCGCATCAACTGTCAATACTTCAGCACTAACAACATCACCAGTCTCAACTTGGCTAACGCTATTTAGCAAATCTTCAAATTCGTTCATCTAAAAAATCCTCCAACAATCAAGTTTTTCTTAAACTTGACATACTTATAATTTTTTTCCTAAGCACCCGCAAGGACATGTTCATATCATTCACGTCTTTCAATTATAAAAATAAAATACCCTAAGATATTTTGCTTTTTATCTTGATTATTACCTAAG
>NZ_JBBJZX010000005.1:0-49103 GCF_038148935.1 Streptococcus pseudopneumoniae
TTTGTTAAAACCTTCAGAAGATTAGCTATGACTCGAACTCTAAGAGTACTAAAGGCTGGGCAAAAAACCGATTTTGTCTTATTTCAATCCACTATACCTAATAATATTTCCTTTCGTTTCCAGAGCTTTCTATAGAAAAAAACGCCACAATGGGCGTTTCCTATTCTTACGGTTTGATACGATGCAACATACGTGGGAATGGGATAGCTTCACGGATGTGTTTTGTTCCTGCTGCAAATGTTACCATACGTTCGATACCGATACCAAATCCACCGTGTGGAACTGTACCGTATTTACGAAGGTCAAGGTAAAATTCATACTCTGTACGATCCATACCAAGTTCATCCATCTTAGCGACAAGGGCATCGTAGTCTTCCTCACGCATAGACCCACCGATAATTTCTCCATAGCCTTCTGGGGCAAGCAAGTCTGCACAAAGCACGCGCTCTGGATTTCCAGGAACTGGTTTCATGTAGAAGGCCTTGATGGCTGCTGGATAGTTCATGACAAATGTTGGCACACCAAAGTGGTTTGAAATCCATGTTTCATGTGGTGAACCAAAGTCATCACCATGTTCCAAATGCTCGTAGTCAGCATCTTCATCATTTTCATGCTCTTGTAAAAGGTCAATGGCTTGATCATAAGTGATACGTTTGAAGGGCTCTGCAATGTAGCGTTTCAAGAGTTCTGTATCACGTTCCAAGGTTTCCAAGGCTTGAGGCGCACGATCAAGAACACCTTGTAGAAGAGCTTTCACATAAGCTTCTTGCAAGTCAAGCGACTCATCATGTGTCAAGTATGAGTACTCTGCGTCCATCATCCAGAACTCAGTCAAGTGACGGCGCGTTTTTGATTTTTCAGCACGGAAAACTGGACCAAAGTCAAAGACACGACCAAGAGCCATCGCACCAGCTTCTAGGTAAAGCTGACCTGACTGGCTCAAGTAGGCTGGCGTTCCGAAGTAGTCCGTTTCAAAGAGTTCAGTTGAGTCTTCCGCCGCATTTCCTGAAAGAATTGGGCTATCAAACTTCATGAAGCCGTTCTTGTCAAAGAACTCATAAGTTGCATAGATGATAGCGTTACGGATTTGCATCACCGCTACTTGCTTACGAGAGCGAAGCCACAAGTGACGGTTGTCCATCAAGAAGTCTGTACCATGTTCTTTTGGTGTGATTGGGTAGTCTTGAGATTCACCGATCACTTCGATGTCTGTAATGTCCAACTCATAGCCAAATTTAGAACGTTCGTCCTCTTTGACAATACCTGTCACATAAACAGACGTTTCTTGGCTCAAGCGTTTGATAACATCAAACTTCTCAAGTCCTACTTCTTCACCAAATTTTTCGACAAAGTTTGGTTTAAATGCCACACCTTGAAAGAAGGCTGTTCCATCGCGCAATTGCAAGAAGGCGATTTTCCCTTTTCCTGATTTGTTGGCAACCCAAGCGCCAATCGTCACTTCCTGACCAACATAGTCTTTTACATCAATAATCGTTACACGTTTTGTCATTGTTTTTCCTTTTTCTTTTTTATTCTTTATGGCAAACCACTTCTATATTGTTCCCATCTGGATCAATCACAAAAGTAGCGTAGTAAATCGGTTGCTCACTGCGATAACCAGGAGCTCCATTGTCTCGCCCACCTGCCTCTAAGCCAGCCTCATAACAAGCTTGAACCTCTTCCTTATTTTCTGCTAAGAAAGCAAAGTGAATAGGATCTTGTGTCCCCTGAGCCAACCAAAAATCACCACCAGGATGAGGGCTATTTGGGGCAAGAAAACTGATTAGAGAACTGGTCTTAAAAGCCAATTCATATCCTAAAGGAGCGAGAAATCTCTTATAAAATCCTTCTGAAATTTGTAAATCTTTTACCTTAATTTCAAAATGATCAATCATTCTCACTACCCATAAATGCTTTCAAGCGTTTAACTGCTTCTTTAAGCGTATCTAGGTCTATCGCATAGCTGAGGCGTACATTTTCTGGCGCTCCAAAACCTGCTCCTGTTACCAAGGCCAGACCAACTTCTTCAAGAATAGCCGTTGTAAATGCTGTTACATCGCTATAGCCTTTCATCTCCATTGCCTTTTTGACATTTGGGAAGAGGTAGAAGGCTCCTTGCGGTTTGACCACTTCAAAACCAGGGACTTCACACAAGAGTGGATAGATGGTATTGAGACGTTCTTCAAATGCTTGACGCATAACTTCCACAGAATCTTGCGGTCCAGTTAAGGCTTCGATAGTTGCATATTGTGAAACAGCAGTTAGGTTAGAAGTTGTTTGACCTGTCAATTTGCTCATAGCAGCAATGATTTCTGGATCACCCACTGCATAGCCTACCCGCCAACCTGTCATGGCATAAGCTTTTGATACACCGTTAATGACGATGGTTTGCTTGCGAATGGCTTCTGATAGACTAGAGATTGGTACGAACTCATTCCCGTTATAGACCAAACGACCATAAATATCATCTGCTAGGATGAGAATGTCATGTTCAACAGCCCAATTTCCGATAGCCAAGAGTTCCTCACGGGTGTAAATCATTCCTGTCGGATTGGATGGCGAATTCAACACCAAAACCTTAGTTTTATCTGTACGAGCTGCTTCTAACTGCTCTACGGTCACCTTAAAGTGATTGTCTTCCTTAGCAGGAACAAAGACGGGAACGCCTTCTGCCATCTTGACCTGATCTCCATAACTAACCCAGTATGGAGTTGGAACAATAACCTCATCTAAAGGATTGATTACAGCCATAAAGAAAGTATATAGGGAGAACTTGGCACCTGTGGCAAAGGTAACCTCATTACTTGCGACAGAATAGCCATAGTAGCGCTCGAAGTAGGTATTCACCGCAGCTTTTAATTCTGGTAGACCTGAAGCTACTGTATAGAAGGAAGCCTGTCCTTCTCGAATAGCTTTAACTGCTGCATCCTGAATATTTTCAGGGGTGTAAAAATCTGGCTGTCCCAAGGTCAAGAAAAGAACATCCTTACCTTGAGCTTTTAAATTTTTTGCTCTCGCATCACTAGCTAGAGTGACACTTTCTTCCATTTCTATAACACGCTTGGATAGTTTCATAGGCCCTCCTTATCGACCAATGCTCCTGTTTCAAAATCTACTAGATAAAAATCAGATCCTGACTTGACTTCCCAGATTGGTTTGTCTTGATAACGACCAAAGGTAATTTTGTCAATCTCGCCAGCTCCTTTTTCCTTAGAAACCGCTTCTGCTTTTTCTTGTGAAACACCTTGATTTAGCTGATAAACGTAAATCTTATGGTCATCTTTTCCAATCAGGACAGCAAGTGCTTCTTGTTTTTTATTACGACCAAGAACGCTATAATAGGATTCCAAGCCATTGTATAAATCAACCTGATCAGCCTGCTCTAATCCTGCATACTGCTGAGCTAATTTTTCTCCTTCACTTTTAGCTGTTTGATAAGGTTTCATACTCAGAAATACTAGATACAGAAAGGAAGCACTGATAACCACAAGCAAAATCGTCATCCCTAGACCATACTGCCACAGTAGATTATTTTTTGCTTTGTTTTGTCTTTTTTTCACTCGTCTATTTTACCATCTATTGGGCTTTATTACAAGTGAATGCAAGAATACTCTTCGAAAACCTCTTCAAACCACGTCAGCTTCGCCTTGCCGTACCCAAGTACTGTCTGCGGCTAGCTTCCTAGTTTGCTCTTTGATTTTCATTGAGTATAAGAAACCAATTCTATTTCTCCCTTCAAAGCAAACCGATTTTTCTTGATTAAAACCGAGCAAGAAAAGTAAAGACAGATCCAAAATCAACCTATTAAAAAACCTGAGCTTGACACTCAAGTTTTCAGAAATTATTTTAATCTAGGAAATAATTTTTTCATCCATTCTTTTAGCCAATTTTCTTTTAGCCAATTTTCCTAAAAAGATAGCCAGTAGAAGACTAATCATGACTAAAAAGAATCCTAGATAAAGAAATGTTACTACAAAGCCTAAATGGTCAATCAACCACCCTGTCAGTGGGAAGAAGACAATCATACTAAGGCTAAACATCATAGAGTAAACACTCAGCATGGTTGCCCTTACTTCACTTGGGAGCCGCTCTTGCAAATCATTGTCAAAAATAGGCTGAAAAAGAGCATATAGAGCATTACTAATCAAATAGACCAAAATATAGATTAGAGGTGTTCCAAAGTAGGACAGCAGGTAGGTAACTCCAGTCAGCAGGACGAGAACAGGGAAAAGCTTCAAAGCAGCATAGTTCTTTCCAATCCTACTCGCTAGATAGACTGCGACGATATTCAAGAGACTACCAAGTAGCATAACTGCTGAAATTTGCCAACCACTTAAATTCGGTAACTGATTTTGATAGTAAAAGTAAAACATGCACATGAGTACTCCGACAATCTGAGATAAAATCATCCAGTTGAACAGCATGGGATTTCGCTTCAACTCATCCTTAACAGTCCAAATAATCTGTTTCATGGTCACACTATCAGCTTTTTCTAGCTTGACACTAGGTTCTTTCAGCATCCAAATCAGGAAAAGAACCATGATAGAAGTCGCAATCATGATATAGTAGGTCAGGTGCAATTGACCATGGACAAAAAATCCCGCCAACACTGTCCCCAAAGACCGAGTTCCTTCTGACACTCCTGATAGAAAACTTGAAATGGATAGATAACGCTCCTTTAGTCCAGCCTCTACAGCCGAGTCATAGACCATTGCTGCGCTTGTTCCCGAATCAAAATTATAAGACAAGGCACTCACCGCCATTGCTAGTGCATAAATCCAAAAATTTCCCTGCCCAGCCAACATGAGAATAGAAGACACAATCCCTGCTATACGACTTAAATAAAGGTTGGTCTTATAGGAATAGCGGTCAGCTAACATTCCAGATGGAATTTCACAGAGAAGACTGGTCGTATGAAAAATACTTTCCAGAAGTCCAATCTGCCAAAGAGACATTCCGTTTTGACTGAGAAAGAGAATCCAAAAACTGGTAATCCCTAAAAATGCAAAAAACTCAACTCCGGCCATCAGGCCAATATTTTTCCGATAATTTCTTATTAACATCTTTTCTCCTTTAACAAGTGTATTATTATTTCTTTTGTCCGTCACTTGTTAATCTGTGCTTTACATGATCTCCACCCCTTTTTAGAAGCATCTTCAATGCCATTATTGTTCCTTTAATGATTTATGAAATGATACCGGAAAATAGCTGTTCTGCGGTTTCTATTGCGAGTTTTCTTGTTTATTTTAGCACTTATGTCATCATATTACAAGAGAATATAGGAACAATCGCACTTTATTTCTTCCTTCAAAGCAAACCAGAATCCAAAAAACAGTTCTTACTTTTCCAGTGGCAACTGACTAGAGCTTCTGTAATTTTATAATTTTCAAATAAACTCTGAGCAGATTTCTTGCAAGTCCTTTTGTTTTGTTGTAATATATTTCATAACAACGAGAGATTTCTCGGAAATTTAAAAAAAAGGAGACACATCATGTCTAAAAAAGTATTATTTATCGTCGGATCACTACGTCAAGGTTCTTTCAACCACCAAATGGCGCTCGAAGCTGAGAAAGCACTTGCTGGTAAAGCGGAAGTTAGCTACCTTGATTATTCAGCTGTTCCTCTCTTCAGCCAAGATTTGGAAGTTCCAACACATCCAGCTGTAGCGACTGCTCGTGAAGCGGTTCTCGCTGCGGATGCCATCTGGATCTTCTCTCCAGTCTACAACTTCTCTATCCCTGGAACAGTGAAGAACTTGCTTGACTGGCTATCTCGTGCCCTTGACTTGTCTGATACACGCGGCGCTTCTGCCCTTCAAGACAAGTTTGTTACCGTATCATCTGTAGCCAATGCAGGTCACGATCAACTCTTCGCTATCTACAAGGACCTCTTGCCATTTATCCGTACACAAATCGTTGGCGATTTCACCGCTGCACGTGTTAATGACTCTGCTTGGGCAGACGGAAAATTGGTTCTCGAAGAATCAGTCCTAAATTCACTTGAAAAACAAGCTCAAGACTTGGTCAATGCGATCAAGTAACTAATATAATAAAAGCGAACAAGACTACTTTTCTGACACTCAGAAGACTAGCTTGTTCGCTTTTTTCTCATTTATAAACTAAAATAGCTGATGATACCTATTGTCAAATAAAAATATCTTTTCATACTTCCTTTACAAAAACCAATTCCTGTGGCTGTGACAGATCTTCTCGGTAGGTAAATCCTGCAAAGCTTAAGCGACGAGCTTCCTCAACCGTCTGTACTTGATTTTCTATCAGGGCTGTCAGGAAAGCACCACGCGCTTTCTTGGAAATAGTTGAGTGAATTTTCAGCTGACCACCTCTATCCTCCATGAATTTGAAGGTCACCATCTTTTCTCTAGTTTCCTTAGAAAATACAGTCTCAAACTCGGACGACAAGAGAGAGAAAATCACTTCTTCCTGCTTCAGAGCTTCATCATAGGCTGCCTTCCAATGGCTCTTCAAAGTCTTACCAGCGACTTTTAACTTCATCAAAAAGTCCAAACGATGAGGGGCCATAGGTGACAAGGCTGGAACGACACCGTACAAAGCTGAGGTAATGAAGACATGATTTTCAAGATAATCTTGTTCCACCTCGGTCAATTTATCTCTCTTAATGTTGCGGTACATAAGCCCATCAAAAAGTTTCAAGGCTGGATAGTGTTGAGCAGTTTGCCTTTTCAAAGCTTGGATATTTTGAAATTCTTCCGCAGCCTTCTCAGCTGAAACTTTGTAAAAACTTTCCAATTGACTGGCAGAATAGAGAGCCAAGGCATCAAGTACGGCCTGACTTTCTGGTTTTAAAGGAGCAGCTTCGATACTTGGCAAGTCTGTGTTCATTTCTTTTGCTGTTGGGATTAAAATTTTCATATTAATAGTGTAGCATATTTTTTAGCCACAACCAAGAAATTCATCTGAAAAACCTCGGTTTGACCGAGGCTTCTCTATTTATTTGGGCCATCCTAACCAGACAGCCACGAGAACAAGGGCTAGGCCAGCTAAACTTGTTAAGATAGATAAGAATGTATCTTTTTTCTCCTTGAACTGAGAAAAACCTATCTTCAAAGCGAGCAGTCCGAGTAGCATTGAAGCAAGCATCAAATAAAAACCCATTTCTTTGTCCTCCATTAGGCTTAATTTACCTTATTATAACATATATTTTTTAAATAAACCTTTTTTACTGTACTTTAAAGGTCTTGAGATAATTGTCTTTTCCTACTTGACCTTCGAAGGTTTTACCATTTTCAAGGTAAGGAAGGTCATCTGATACAGAGGCCTTAACCTTATATATCTTACCATCAACTTTAAAGAAGTAGACGGTGTCTCCCTTGATAACAGCTGATTTGAGGTCTGCTACTACTCCCTTGATGCTTTCTGTCGTTGCATTGTCAATTTCAAGGTCGTTTTTATTGGCATACTTGCTGAGCATCTCTTCCACTGTCGTAGCAACGATAACATTTTGGTACTCGACTGCGTCTACCAGGGCGTACTCTTTGACCAAGCCAGCATTGTCCTTCAAGCCCATGATGTAGAGAGGCTTGTCATTGAGGTTGATGAGGATTGGGAAGGTTGCCTTGTAGGATTTCTCCTGAACAGCACCTTCGGCTGATTCACGGGCTGATTCTTCGGTCGCAGAAGCCAAGCTATACTTCGTGATTTCCCCTGTCCGCATATTTTCAAGGATAAAACCAAGATTACTTTCATCTGCATTAGCCGATGTCACACCTGTGTAGAGATAGATGTCATTGCCAATAGACAAGTAATTATAGCCCTTGGTAGTTTGGGTCACGTTTTTCTTGGAAATCATGGCATTCCAGAAACCGTCCTTGTACTTGCCGTTATAGTTGATTTGCTCAATGGTTTCCTCAGCTGGATAGACCCTGTCCACCCATTCTGGAACATCTGCCAAGCTATATTCCTTGGTTTCTCCATTTGTGGCATCCAAGATAATGACTGAAACTGGACGAGGAACCGCAAGCCCAAATTGCTTTTGATAAACCGTTGCTACATAGAAAGGATTGCCCTCATCGTCCACCTCGAAAGATGGAGTTTTAAAGATTTTGGTTGGGTACTTCAAGCGCAGGTGACGTTTGACATCGCGGTTAAAATACTCCGAGTCCGAATACTTGATTGGTGTCTTCAAGTCCACCAAGTCCGCATTTCCGGTTACCATGTCCACCTTGATATATTCGCCGATTCCCTTGGCTTGATTATTAAACCACTTGATAGGATCTGCGTATTCTAGTGGCGTAACTCGATAAGGTTTCCCATCAATCGTTAGTTGAGTATAGGTGTCTGCCGCTACGTATTGCGACACCTTATCCGTTAGGGAACCCAAGTAGCGGTCCCCAATTTTTTCAGCAGTACTTCTATCTAGGATAGGAACCTTACTGGTGTCACTCTTAGGAAATTCAGTAAAGTCTTTTTCCGTAACCGTGACTACATTGGCATAATTTTTAGCCTGAAAAATGCTGGAAGTCACCAAGGAAACCAAGGCTGCTAAGAGAAGAATTCCTCCAATCGAAGCTAAAAGAACTTTCCCTAACCGATTGATTTTGAAACCCTCAAGATTTAAGGCAGCTTCCGCCTTGCCGTGGCGCACATGAACCGTTTTGACCAGATTGATTCCCTTACCAAAGCCAAATAAGACTGCTACAACTAACAAATGCCCACAGAGGAAGAAGAGAAATTCCCAGCTGGTCAGGTTAAGGGGCGGTAAAAAGATATACCAGGTCGTTGCAATAAAAATAAGTTCAAAGATTATCCGTTTCATTTGCTTTCCTCCTAAATGATTCGTCCTTCCAAATGATCCAGTTCATGCTGGCAAATCTGAGCTGGGAAGCCTGTCAAGGTAATGGTCTGTTCCTGCCACTTGCTGTCACGATAAGCAACCCTTATGGTTTCATAACGCTTAGTAGGTCTCACACCTGTCAAGGACAAACAGCCTTCCTCTGTCTCATAAGGTCCTGAAAAAGACTTGAGAACAGGATTAAACATGACCACAGGAACCAAGCCAAGATTAAAGATAATCACGCGCTTTTGCACCCCAATCATATTGGCAGCTAGACCGACACAAGTCTCACGATTTGCTAAGAGTGTATCCTGTAAGTCTCTGGCAAGATACAGATCATCCTGACTTGCAGGCTGAGACACCTGAGATAAAAACAAAATATCCTTTACAATTTTCTTTTCCACTTCCTCACACTCCTCTTACTTTTTACTATATTATAGCAATTATAGCACAAAAGCCGATAACTGCAAGCCCTTTCCTTCAACTGTAGCAAAAAGCCATCCGAAGATGACTTTTTCTTTTTAAATCGCATTCTTGTCAAAACCGAGTTTGCGTTGAATAAACTTAACAATTTCGACGATAATAATCATTGAGAAGCTTCCGCCCATAACGATTCCCCATTGTGACAAGTCTAGTTTGGTTACATGGAAGATTCCTTCAAGCGGTTCTACGACAATTGTTGCCATGAGAAGGATGAAGGATACCAAGATAGACCAGTTGAAGGTCTTAGACTTGAATGGGCCAACTGTCAAGATGGATTGGTAGACAGACTTGACATTGTAGGCATGGAAGAGCTGAATCAAGCCAAGGGTTGCAAAGGCCATAGTAAGAGCATCCGCATGAATGGCATGATTGTCACCCACATGAACTGGGTAAAGAAGGGCAAGACCATAAACACTCATAACAATAGCTGCTTGGAGTACACCTTGATAGATGATAGAACTCAAAACACCACCTGAGAAGAAGCTTGCCTTGCGTCCACGTGGTTTATGGTTCATGACACCAGGCTCAGCTGGCTCAACACCTAGAGCGATAGCTGGGAAGGTATCCGTTACCAAGTTGATCCACAAAAGATGAACTGGCTGCAAAACATCCCAACCAAACAAGGTTGATAGGAAGATGGTTAATACTTCAGCAGTATTTGCAGAAAGTAGGTACTGAATAGTCTTTTGAATATTTGAGAAGACCTTACGTCCTTCTTCAACTGCAACAATAATAGTCGCAAAGTTATCATCTGCAAGAATCATGTCAGAAGCCCCCTTAGAAACCTCTGTACCAGTGATTCCCATACCGATACCGATGTCTGCTGTTTTCAGGGCTGGCGCATCATTGACACCGTCACCTGTCATGGCAACGACTTTACCTTGTTTTTGCCAAGCCTTGACGATACGAACCTTGTGTTCTGGAGACACACGGGCATAAACAGAGTATTGACCAACTACTTTTTCAAAGTCTTCATCTGACAGTTCATTGAGTTCAGCACCAGTTAAAACGTGGCCTTCTGTATCATTTGCGTCAATGATTCCCAAACGTTTAGCAATAGCTTCTGCTGTGTCTTGATGGTCACCCGTAATCATGATTGGACGGATACCAGCTTCCTTGGCTACACGAACAGCCTCAGCTGCCTCAGGACGTTCAGGGTCAATCATCCCAATCAAACCAGTGAAGATTAAATTATTTTCAAGCTCTTCAGAAGTCAGGTTTTCTGGAATACTCTCAATAATCTTATACGCACCTGCAAGGACACGCAAGGCTTGATGAGCCATTTCAGAGTTGTTTGTATGAATGAGGTTTGTAACCTTCTCATCAATCGGAGCAATATCCCCAGCTTTGTCACGAAGAACACAACGTTTCAAAAGTTGGTCTGGCGCACCTTTGACTGCTACAAGGAAACGACCATCTGGCAATGGGTGAACCGTTGACATGAGCTTACGGTCAGAGTCAAATGGCAACTCAGCCACACGTGGATATTTCTCTAAGAAACCTTTGACATCGTAACCCTTATCCAAGGCATACTGGATGAAGGCTGTTTCGGTTGGGTCACCAATCAGGTTGCCTTCCACATCGATTTTCGTATCATTAGCCAAGACAACTGAACGAAGAAGGGGCATTTCAAGACCTAGTTCAATGTCATCAGCTGAGTCATGTAGAACCGCATCATAGAAGACTTTTTCGACTGTCATCTTGTTCATAGTCAGCGTACCAGTCTTATCAGAAGCGATGATTTCAGTTGAACCAAGTGTTTCAACTGCTGGCAATTTACGAACGATGGAATGGCGTTTGGCCAAAACTTGAGTACCAATGGAAAGAACGATGGTAACGATAGCAGGAAGTCCTTCTGGAATGGCTGCAACGGCAAGGGCAACAGAAGTCAACAACTCACCAAGTGGACTTTTCCCTTGGATGAAGACACCAACTACAAACGTAACAAGGGCAATGACCAAAATAGCATAGGTCAAGACCTTAGAAAGGTTATTCAAGTTTTGTTTGAGTGGTGTATCCGTCTCATCCGCATCTTGGAGCATGCCAGCGATATGACCAACTTCCGTGTACATACCTGTATTGACAACAACACCAAGACCACGACCATAGGTTACGTTAGAGTTTTGGAAGGCCATATTGACACGGTCACCAATACCTGCATCTGCAGCAAGTTCAACTGTCAAGTCTTTATCGACTGGAACAGACTCACCTGTCAGGGCTGCTTCTTCGATTTTAAGAGAGTTGGCTTCTAGCAAACGTAGGTCTGCTGGCACCACGTCACCTGCTTCGAGGGCAACAATATCGCCTGGTACCAATTCTTTAGAATCAATCTCCGCCATATGCCCATCACGAAGAACGCGAGCAGCTGGACTAGACATGGATTTGAGGGCTTCGATAGCTTCTTCTGCTTTTCCTTCTTGGTAAACACCAAAGGCAGCGTTGATGATAACCACAGCTAGGATGATAATAGCATCTGCGATATCTTCCCCGCCAGAAGTCACAACTGACAAGATAGCCGCCGCAACTAGGATGATAATCATCAAATCCTTAAATTGCTCGATAAACTTGACCAGGATTGATCGTTTCTCGCCTTCTTCGAGTTCATTGTGGCCAAATTCAGCAAGGCGCTTTTCCGCCTCACTTGATGATAAACCTTGCTCGGTCGCATCCACAGCCTTCAAGACCTCTTCAGGACTCTGAGTGTAAAACGCTTGGCGTTTTTGTTCTTTTGACATGTGTCTCCTCCTTGACATTGTGTGCAAAACAGGCTCTCTTTTTCTCATCGTATCCTTTCACGACAAACAAAAAGAGACCTGTTAATCATAACAAGTCTCGCTGTTTAAGATAGTGCCGGAAAGCATACTTTTCAGTATAAAATTCGGAATGACGACACTATCACAGGTTTCTGCCAGCTACTCCCTTGAGTAGTACTATTATACCAAATTTTGGAAAGTTTTCAAGGAATTGAATCATCTTAGACAGTCAAACTATCATGACTAATCATTACTATTTCATCAATAATCAATAGTTAATACTTGAACACTTTCTCTATTATTCGAAACTTCTTCATCAAGATAGTCTATACTAACATCTTTTGTATGCAAGTCATAACGCAATAGAAACCATAAATATCCTTTAGATAGTGATTTTCTTTTTATTTGAACTACTGTAGGAATGCCTTTCTTATAGGATACACTTCTTAATCTTTCCTCTATTCTATAACGATCTGCTGTAAATTTACTTGTAATAAATTGATTAAATGCCTCTTTATTGATAAAAGCAACAGCTATCAATACAATAGAAAGCATATAGAGAAAATATTTAGAAAGCTGTACTGAGTATTTTAAAGAATAAATGAGCATAATCCCCAAAACAAATAATACAATTGTCATATTATATCTACTGAAACTATCTAAATTTTTTGCTTCATCATAGGGCATTGATACAATGTACATAGCTAACAAATTAAGATGATAAATAATATAAGTTAAACTAGGAAAAACGACTAACTCTATTCCCAATATTTTCTTTTTAGCTAAAATACAATAGATTAAAACTCCCCCTATTAGCACAAGCAAAATTAAAATAATATTATCAAATGAAAAAATTCGTTGAGCATATTGAAACATTATCTCAATTATTTTGCTTTTTCCTTTATCTAACAAATTCTCCTTATAACTCACTAAACTAAATGAATGTTTTGACTTATTTCCTGCAATAAAAACATAAGAAACATGTGCTTTCCATAAAATGTTTACAAAGACAATCCCAACAACTACATAGAATGTTTGTAACCAAATACGAAACCGTAATTCTTTTCTCATCCTAAAAGAATAGAAAATCATGAGAAATAGTGCAGAAATCACAAAAAATATACCACTTGTTTTTACAGATATCAAAAATAAAAAAATTAAACTAAGCTGATAAGTTATTTTTTGTAAACTCTTTTGATAAAAGATAATTATGTTGATAGTAGCCAATGCTAATGATGTCAACAATGTATCTACAAGTAAATCATAGGGCTGAATATTTACTATAAAGAGTAGTATGATAAACATTATGACTGGGATACTATACTTTTTCGAATTTCTAGAAATCCATACAAAAAATGTAAAGCATGCACTAAGTACTAGCCAAGATTGGGCAACACTCATAAATCCTTCAGAATGAAGACCTGTAATTTTTGACATATAGTAAATAAAGCTAGCACTACCTGTCGCATAACTTTGAAATTGTATTAAGTCAGATTGAAAATTAGGAAATTGATTATATGTTACAATTTCTTTAGCTACTATCCCCCAATGTGAAAAATTATCATAATGAATCCATAAATTATCTTTTAAAAGGATAAATAAGAATATCATAGCAAGAAAAAAACAAAAGGATTGCTGAATATATTTTTTATCAGTTATCAAATAAAGAGAATATTTATTCAGAAATATTCCTATACAAAAAAGAACAATCGAGGTCAGCTTCAATATATTCAAAAGACCTGAAAGAAAGATGATTGTCCCAATACCTGAAAAAACCACAACTGGAATAAAAGAAACTTCTATCTTCGTCTTTAATCTAAAAAAACTGAAATATCCAAAAATTGATAAAAATAATAAGAGCATTCTAAAAACAATTAGCATGGTAACTCCTTCTCTCTAAACACCCACCTTCTTTGAACTTGATAACTGGCGAGAAATAAGATTGTATCGACTACTATTTTAATAGCTGTTTCAGAACCAGAAAACATATTCCAAACAACTGTCACCATTGCTGCAGACAACAACATTTGGAAAGCAGCCAAGCTATAGTATTTCACAATCGTTTTATGAATTCTTTTTTCACCATCAAAGACAAAATTCTTATTTATTGTAAAATTAAAATAAGATGAAATTATTCTTGCCAAAATAGTTGATAATAGAATCAACAGTGCCCCCCTATGAATTCCTACAGATAGGGAAAGCCAAAGGAACAACTGAAACAATCCAATATCAACTAAAAAGGAAGAAAGAGAAGATAACAAATATTTAAAGAATGATGCAAAGATTACTTTATAAATTCTCAATGAATCTTTAATAGGATTGAAATGAGTTTCAGCATTCCCATCAAAGTAAATAGTTTCAATCCTTATTTCTTTGATGGGAATTGAATTATCAAATGTATGGATTAACATTTTAGTTTCATACTCAAATCGTTCACCTGAAATCTCCAACATTTCATGTAAAATTGCCTTTGGAAAGCCTCGAAGTCCAGTCTGAGTATCTGTAATTTTTCTACCATAAAGCAATTTAAATACTAATTTTGTAAGCTTATTCCCAAATTTACTTTTTGGTGGAACATTTTCAGAATCAAAATCACGACAACCTAAAATGAGTGAGTCAGGATAATTAGAAATTGTCTCTACCATAGATAAGACATCTTCAACCCTATGTTGTCCATCCGAATCAGCAGTGACAATCCCGTTATATTCTTCTACATTTGGCATTGTCAGAAAATAGTTAAAAGCATTTTTTAAGGCACGACCCTTTCCTAAATTTTTTGCATGGGTTAATATCTGACATCCTTGTTTATCTCTTAGTTGTTCAAAAATATAACCACATTCTGACCTACTTCCATCATCTACAATTAGAATATCTTCTAACCCAGATTGCCTTAATTTTTCTATGTATTGAATCAAATCAAGTGGAGGATTTAGGGCAGGAATAACAATCAATGTTTTCATATAATCTCCTTTGGTATTTGCTAATATTTTTGTATAAAAAAGCATAAACTTCCAGATATCATTTTACCATGTTTCCTAAAAAAAAAAAGCATTTTCTGCTTTGTATTTTCTTAGTTTTATCCATCCTATTTGAATTTTCCCTTGAAAACCAGTATAATGGTAGAATGCTATATGACTAGAAAGGAAGTTGAATGAAGCAATCTATCTCAAATCTCAAGTTAGCTGAGCGTGGGGCCATTATCAGTATTTCAACCTATTTGATCTTATCTGCAGCCAAATTAGCAACTGGTCACCTCCTTCATTCATCCAGTTTGGTGGCCGATGGTTTCAACAACGTGTCGGACATCATTGGAAATGTTGCCCTCTTGATTGGCATTCGGATGGCGCGCCAGCCTGCAGACCGGGACCACCGTTTTGGTCATTGGAAGATTGAGGATTTGGCTAGCTTAATCACTTCCATCATCATGTTTTATGTCGGTTTCGATGTACTTCAGGATACCATTCAAAAAATTCTCAGTCATGAAGAAACGGTCATTGACCCTCTTGGTGCAACTCTAGGAATCATTTCTGCAGCGATTATGTTTATGGTTTATCTCCACAACACTCGCCTCAGTAAGAAATCTAACTCCAAGGCACTGAAGGCCGCAGCAAAGGACAATCTTTCTGACGCTGTTACCTCACTGGGAACTACCATTGCCATCCTAGCTAGTAGTTTCAATTATCCCATTGTGGATAAACTGGTTGCCATTATCATCACTTTCTTTATCTTGAAGACTGCCTATGATATCTTCATCGAGTCTTCCTTTAGTCTATCAGATGGTTTTGATGACCGCTTGCTTGAGGACTATCAAAAGGCCATTATGGAAATTCCCAAAATTAGCAAGGTTAAGTCCCAAAGAGGTCGTACCTACGGTAGCAACATCTACCTTGATATTACGCTAGAGATGAATCCTGACTTGTCTGTTTATGAGAGTCATGAAATCGCGGATCAAGTAGAGTCTATGCTGGAGGAACGTTTTGGAGTCTTTGATACCGATGTCCATATCGAACCAGCTCCTATCCCTGAGGATGAGATTTTAGACAATGTCTATAAAAAATTGCTTATGCGTGAGCAATTGATTGACCAAGGAAATCAACTGGAAGAACTCTTGACTGATGATTTTGTCTATATTCGTCAGGATGGAGAACAGATGGATAAAGAGGCTTATAAAGCCGAAAAAGACTTGAATTCTTCTATCAAGGATATTCAAATTACTTCCATCAGTCAAAAGACCAAACTCATCAGCTATGAGTTAGATGGTATCATCCACACCAGTATCTGGCGTCGCCACGAAACTTGGCAAAATATCTTTCATCAAGAGACCAAAAAAGAATAGAGAAATCCTGTCATGAGACGGGATTTTTCTATTCTTCTAACTATCAAAGTCACTTAAATATTCATAGCGTTCGTATTTTTCAAGAAGTGCTTCGTTTTTCTCATCTAGTTCTTTTTGAAGAGTAGCTAGCTTACCAAAGTCGGAGCCATTAGCCTGCATTTCCTCTTCAATAGCAGCGATACGATTTTCCAAGGCTTCAATATCACCTTCAATGCTTGCCCACTCCTGCTTTTCTTGGTAGGTCATGCGTTTCTTGTCTTCTCGAACCTTGACGACTTTTTCCTTTTCGGCTTTTTGCACTTGATTAGCCATCTCTGTTTCAAAGGCTTTTTCATCAAGATAATCGGTATAATGACCAAAGAAAGGACGAATCTTGCCATCCTCAAAAGCGAGAATCTTAGTCGCTACCTTATCCAAGAAATATCGGTCGTGACTAACAGTCAAAACTGGACCAGCAAAGCCTTGCAAGAAATTCTCCAAAACTGTCAAGGTTGCAATGTCCAAATCATTTGTTGGCTCGTCCAAGAGGAGAACATTTGGTTTTTCCAAGAGCAGTTTGAGGAGATAAAGACGCTTTTTCTCTCCACCTGACAATTTCTCAATCAAGGTTCCATGCGTTGAACGTGGGAAAAGGAACTGCTCCAGCAGCTCTGCAATCGAAGTCGTAGAACCACCGCTGGTCTTGACCTCTTCTGCCACTTCTTGCAGGTAATTGATAACACGCTTGCTTTCATCCAAACCCTCAATTTGTTGAGAGAAATAGGCGATGCGAACAGTTTCCCCTATCACAACTTGACCTGCTGTCGGCTCAAGACTGCCTGCAATCAGGTTGAGCAGGGTTGATTTTCCAACACCATTGTCCCCAACGATTCCGATACGATCTTTGGCCTGCACCAAAAGATTAAAATCTTGCAAAATAGACTTGTTTTCATAGGCAAAGGAAACATCCTGAAACTCGATGACCTTCTTCCCAATCCGACTGGTTTCAAAGTTCATGGTCAAATCTGTTTCAGCAACTCCACCTGAAACTTCTTTCTTCAAGTCATGGAAACGATTGATACGAGCCTGCTGCTTGGTCGCACGCGCCTGCGGTTGTCTACGCATCCATGCCAATTCTTGCTTGTAGAGTTGTTCTTTTTTGTGGAGAAGAGCCGCATCACGCTCGTCTTGTTCCGCCTTAAGACGAACATAGTCCTGATAATTCCCTTGATACTCGGTCAATCCTGCGCGATCCAACTCGAAAATACGTGTTGACAAAGCGTCTAGGAAATAACGGTCGTGGGTAATAAAAAGGACGGTTTTCTTAGAATTTTTCAAAAAGAGGGTCAGCCACTCAATAGTCGCAATATCCAGATGGTTGGTCGGCTCGTCCAGCAGCAAGAGGTCGTGATTGCCAAGTAAGACTTGCGCCAACTGAACCCGTCTTCTTAGACCACCTGACAATTCCCCAACAGGAGTAGATAAGTCCTGAATCCCCAGCTTGCTAAGAACCGTCTTGACCTGACTCTCAATTTCCCAAGCTTGAAGAGAATCCATTTCAGCCATGACCCGTTCCAAACGAGCCTGCTTGTCCTCACTATAGTTGAGCATGATCAACTCATACTCACGAATGAGCTGGATTTCCTTGAGGTCGCTAGATAAAACCGTATCTAAGACCGTCTTGCTATCATCAAAATCAGGATCTTGAGTCAAATAACCAATCTGGTAATCATTCTTAGCCGAAAAGGGACTGACGTCCCCATCAAAGCCAGAAACGCCAGAAAGAACATCTAGAAGGGTAGTCTTGCCCGTTCCATTGACACCAATCAGACCGATTCTGTCTAGGTCATGGATGATAAAGGAAATATCCTTAAAAACGGTCTTATCACCGACGGATTTACTTAGTTTTTCAACGATAAAATCACTCATTTTTTCTCCCTCAGGTAAGCATGGATGGCTTGACGGTCATTTTCCAATTCTCCATCGACAATGGCATATTCAATCTCTGTTAAAATCTCTCCCAAGTCTGGGCCCGGCTGATAGCCATATTCCTTAATCAAAATACCACCGTTGATTTGGATTTCTTTCTTGTCATGAATGCTCAAACTATGGTAAGTTTCTGTGATGACTTGCGAATTGACTTCTTTTCCTTGAGCCTGACGAAGATTTTCAGCCTGTAAAAGCAACTCCAAGTCAAAGCGGTAACAATCGCGCTTACTCAATTCTCCCTTTTCACGCAGAGCCAAAATAGTCAGCAAATCCTGAACTTGCTTGGCAAACTGGCGTGAGGTTTTCCAAGCTTTCAAAAATGGCTGCGCATTTTCAATCTCCAAAACCCACAAAAGAGCTGCCCAGGCTTGCTCAGAGGATTCAAAGATAAAATCAGTCTCTAAATCAAACAGTCTGTTGAGCTTGTCCTGGCTAGCTGCCATATCAGGGAGATAATCATAAGCTTGACTCTCAATCATGGAAGCCAAGCCCCTTCTCCAAAATGGAGCCAGCAAAAGTTTGTCAAACTCAACGAAGGTACGCTCTACAGAAATTTTCTCCAAAAGTGGCGTCAAGGTCTTCATAGCTTTAAATGTTTCTGGCTCAAGTTCGAAGCCAAGACTAGCCTGAAAACGAAAACCACGCATAATCCGCAAAGCATCTTCGTTGAAACGCTCACTTGCCACTCCAACTGCTCGTAAGACTTGCTTTTCCAAATCCTCTAAACCATGAAACAAGTCAATGATTTCTCCTGTCTCGTCCAAGGCAAAGGCATTGACTGTAAAATCACGGCGCTTAAGGTCTTCTTCTAACGAGCGAACAAAGGAAACCGCACTGGGTCTGCGATAGTCCACATAGACATCCTCTGTCCGAAAGGTAGTTACCTCATACTCCTCATCTCCGTCTAAAACCAAGACGGTTCCATGCTCGATTCCGATATCGGCTGTTCGCGGAAAAATCTGCTTGGTCTCCTCTGGATAAGAAGACGTCGCAATATCCACATCATGGATAGGGCGATTGAGAAGGGCATCTCGAACAGAACCTCCAACAAAATAGGCCTCAAAACCTGCTTCTTTAATTTTTTCTAATACTGGTAAAGCCTTCTGAAATTCAGAAGGCATTTGCGTTAATCTCATAATAAGTGTTCTAATCCATAGACAAGCTCATGACGCTTGACAACTTCTTTAATTCCCAAATTGACCCCTGTCATGAAGGAGCTGCGATCATAGGAGTCATGACGGAGGGTCAATCCTTCTCCCAGATTGCCAAAGATGACTTCCTGATGTGCTACCAAGCCTGGTAAACGAACTGAGTGGATGCGCATGCCATCAAAGTCAGCACCACGGGCACCTGCAATGAGTTCTTCCTCATCTACTGCACCTTGCTGAATAGACTCTCGAACTTCTGCCATCAACTCAGCTGTTTTAATAGCTGTTCCACTCGGAGCATCCTTTTTCTTGTCATGATGAAGCTCGATAATCTCCACATTTGGGAAATATTTGGCTGCCTGCGTCGCAAATTGCATGAGCAAAACAGCACCCAAGGCAAAGTTAGGAGCAATCAAACCACCTAAATCTTGAGCACGAGAAAATGCTTTTAGCTCTGCAATTTCTTCACTTGTGAAACCTGTTGTTCCAACTACTGGAGCAAAGCCATTTTCAAGAGCAAAACGTGTATTTTCGTAGGCAACAGCTGGAGTAGTAAAATCTACCCAGACATCCGCTTCAAAGCCTGCTAAATCAGCCTTATCCTTGAAAACAGGAATACCCTGCCATTCTGATTCAGACTCAAAGGGATCCAAAACTGCTACCAAGTCCAAGTCTGGATCAACCAAGACCATCTGACAAGCAGACTGGCCCATCTTTCCCTTAAAACCAGCAATAATTACTCGAATACTCATCTCTACTCCTGACTAAGATACAAAGGACGTTAGCTGCCCATGAAAAATAGGGAATGACGCTGACTTTCCATGAAAGGCAAGTCAGGCATCTTTTTTCAAGAGGTAGCTAGTCCGTGTTCAATTTCTAAGATACAAAGCCTGTAGGAACACAAAGTGAAAATAGGAGTTTTGATCAAGAAGTGTCTACTCCTTGGAAGAACTATCTTTTTCACACAGGGTTCCAGGCGTGTTCAATTGCTAACTTCTTAACTAGTCTAAAAGTGCCAACTAAATCACTGGAATATAACCCAGAGCAATACTTCCTGCTCCTAGGTGGGTTCCAATGACACTACCAAATGTAGCTAGTGAAATATCCGTACCCACTCCAGATTCAAGCAAGTGTTGACGCAATTCTTCAGCCTTTTCGGGAGCATTCCCATGAATGACAATAACCCGGTATTGACCTGAAGCCGTTGTTTCCTTGATAATTTCAATTAAGCGCTTGGTTGCTTTCTTTTCAGTACGAACTTTTTCGTAAACTTCAATCACACCTTGATCGTTAAAATAAAGGATTGGCTTAATGCTTAGCAGATTACCCAAAATCGCAGCCCCATTTGAAAGACGTCCACCTTTTACCAAATGATCCAAATCATCTACCATGATAAAGGCTGACGTACGGCTGATTTGAATGGCTAGCTTATCCTGAATGCTGGCAAAATCATCCCCCTGGTCACGCCAATTAAAGACGCTTTCAACCATGATACCCAGAGGAGCACTTGTAATCAAAGTGTCTGGAAAAGCAATGGTTAAGCCCTCATAGTCATCTATCATATACTGGATATTTTGGTAAAAACCTGAAATTCCAGAAGATAGGAAAAGCCCCAAGGCATGTGTATAACCTTGTTCTTTGAGCGAAGTTAAGATTTCATCTAACTTGGCAATACTTGGTTGACTAGTCTTAGGCAATTCAGAAGCCTGAGCCATTTTTTGGTAAAATTCCTCAGCAGACAGATTGATGCCTTCGACATACTCCTCACCATCAATATTGACAGGAATATCCAAGACAAATAAATCTTCTCTTTGCAAGGTCTCTGCACTGAGATAGGCAGAAGAATCTGTGATAACAGCTAGTTTCATATTAGAACTCCAAATTGATTCCTGGTAAGTCTAATGCAATTTCAGTTACTTCGTAAGTCAAACGGTTGAGCATATTCAAACATGGACGAGCCAAAGTTTCCACTTCTTCTTGGCTCAATTCACTTGGTTCATTGACAATACGGCCATCGATATGATTTACCTGTGAAATGGTTCCACTGATGACAAACTTATCAAATACAATCATAAAGGTCAAGATGACAATCAAGGAAGTCACTTGATTGTCTTGGTCATGTTGGAGCAATTGGAAGTTTACATCCACCTTAGTTTCAGGAGCTCCATTTTCATTTTCCCATTCAAAATTACGCGCATCAAAATGATACTGACTAACAAATTCTTGTTCACGTTTAAGATTCATGTCTTTCTCCCTCGGCTACAATATTATAAGCTATTGTACCATAATTTTTTATTTTCATCTAGTTTTCTAGGATTTAGTCAATCCCAATTTCAGCTCGAACTACGTCTGCGATGGTATCAACATAGTAGTCTACTTCTTCTGTTGTAGGCGCTTCTGCCATAACACGCAAGAGAGGCTCTGTTCCACTTGGGCGTACTAGGATACGACCATTCCCTGCCATTTCAGCTTCCATCTTCTCGATGATGACCTTGATAGCTGGCACTTCCATTGCCTTTTCCTTCATGGCATTTTCCACTCGGATATTGACTAATTTTTGTGGATAGATGGTTACTTCTGCTCCCAACTCTGACAAGCTCTTACCAGTTTCCTTCATGATTTTGGTCAATTGGACAGCGGATAATTGACCATCACCTGTTGTATTGTAATCCATCAAGATCACGTGGCCAGACTGTTCACCACCGAGGTTGTAGCCTGATTTTCTCATTTCTTCAACAACGTAGCGGTCGCCAACTGCAGTGACTACCTTGTTAATACCTTCACGGTCCAAGGCCTTGTGGAAGCCAAGGTTGGACATCACAGTTGTCACAATTGTATTTTGGGCCAATTGTCCTTTTTCAGAAAGGTATTTCCCGATAATGTACATAATCTTATCACCATCGACGATGTCCCCATTCTCATCGACAGCAATCAAACGGTCACTGTCTCCATCAAAGGCCAAACCAATAGCTGAGCCACTTTCTTTGACCACTTCTTGAAGGGTTTCTGGGTGGGTTGAACCAACATTAAGGTTGATGTTAAGACCATCTGGTGTTTCCCCTATAACAGTCAACTGAGCACCAAGGTCTGCAAAGATTTGACGGGCACTTGTAGACGCTGCACCATTAGCTGTATCCAAGGTAACCTTCATTCCATCAAGAGGAGTTCCAGTTGAAACAAGGTAGCCTTCATACTTACGCAAGCCTTCTGGATAATCTACCAAGGTTCCCAAGCCTTCTGCACTTGGACGAGGAAGAATATCTTCCGCAGCATCTAGCAAGGCTTCAATTTCTGCTTCTTTTTCATCATCTAGTTTGAAGCCATCACCACCAAAGAACTTAATCCCATTATCAAGGGCTGGGTTGTGGCTAGCAGAAATCATGACACCTGCGCTTGCTCCCTCTGTTTTGACCAAGTAAGCTACTGCTGGTGTTGCAAGAACACCTAGTTTGTAGACGTGAATACCAACTGAAAGGAGACCTGCTACCAGGGCAGATTCTAGCATTTCCCCTGAAATACGTGTGTCACGTCCTACAAAGACTTTCGGTGCTTCCGTTTCATGTTGACTGAGAACATAGCCTCCAAAACGTCCTAGTTTAAAGGCTAATTCCGGAGTAAGTTCTACATTAGCTTCTCCACGGACTCCATCAGTCCCAAAATATTTACCCATTTTTATAAAATCCTTTTTCTATTTTTAATTCGTTTTTGAACTAGTTGCTTTCGTTGACGAAGATGTCTCCGATGAACTGCTTGTAGTTGAATTTGATGTACTTGAACTTGGTGCTACTGGTTTTGTAGTCACCTTCATTATTGTATCAAACGGAGTGATAACTGCCGGTAAGACAACACCATTGCGGTCGATTGCCTGCAAAGGTACTGAACCACTGTAATTACCTGTTATGCGTTCGCTGGTTGGCAAGACAGCGATAATCTTATCAATTCTATCCAATGTCTCTTGGTCACTCGTAATCGACACTTCTTCATCTGACAGCGTGACATTTTCAATCTGTACCCGACTATCAATTTGACTAGGGTCAATCTCTGGTACAACCTTTACCTTATTCTTCTGAGCCTTCTTACCAATCTTGACTGTAATTTTTTGCGGAGTCGCCACAGCGGTCAGCCCATTGGGTAAATCTTCAATGCTCAAAGGAACTTCAATCGTTCCAACACTGGCATCTGTTAGGTCAGCAGTAACCTTGAATTTACGTGTGCTTTCCTGCATTTCACTAGCTAGCGATAGGCGATTTGCACCAGTCAAGACCACTGATACTTCTGAAGCAAAACCGCTAATAAAATACTCATCACTATTATAGCGTATGTCAATAGGGACATTTGTTACTGTATTCGTATAGGTTTCCGTTTTTACCTGCCTAGCACTGGTACTGTTTTGAAAATTCGTCGCCGTAGCATAGACAAATAAGACACAAGCAAAAAAGAGTGAGGATATGATATATAAACTATTTTTTCTCATGTTTCCATCCTCCTAGCAATCGTTCTTTAAAACTAAGACCTACTTCCTCTTTTGGAAGTAAGATTTCACGTAATTCTGTTTCAAATTCATCAAGTGTTAGGTTGTGCTTAAAGCTTCCATTATAGGTTATCGAAATTCCTCCCGTTTCCTCTGATACGACAAAAGTCAAGGCATCTGAGACTTCTGATAAACCAATAGCCGCCCGGTGTCTGGTTCCAAATTCCTTGGAAATTCCTGTACTTTCTGTCAAGGGCAGATAGGCAGACGTCACAGCGATACGTTCTTCTCGGATAATCACTGCACCATCATGTAGGGGAGTGTTGGGAATAAAAATGTTAATGAGAAGTTCTGCAGAAATCTTAGCATCTAAGGGAATTCCTGTCGAAATATACTCCTGCAAGGTACGTACACGCTGAATAGCAACCAAGGCACCGATTTTACGAGGACTCATGTATTCAACAGACTTAACAAAGGCACGAATCATCTGTTCCTCAGCACTAATAGGGGCATTGGAAAAGAAATCTGTCGCTCTTCCCAAACGTTCCAAACCAGTCCGAATCTCTGGAGAGAAGATAACAACCGCCGCAATAACCCCATAAGTAATAATTTGATTGATCAACCAAGAAATCGTAGTCAAGCCAATCATATTTGCAAGGATTTGAGCTAAAATAAACACCAAAACTCCACGTACCAAAATCATAATCTTGGTTCCTGCAATAGCTTTTGTAAAATGGTATAAAATATAAGCAACAATCAAAATATCAATCAGATTGATAGCTATCGTCCATGGACTTGCAAACAAACTGGTCCAATATTGCAGATTGGATAATTGTTGAAAATTCATCCCTGATATCCTCCCTATCAAAACACTTTCGTCCTATTATACCATTTTCTGGCATTTTTTTCCCTATCCTAGTCCATTTTACATTGAGCAAAAATATGATACAATAAACTGACTAGAAAAAACAAAGGAGAAACCATGTCTCAACTCTATGATATTACCATTGTAGGTGGTGGTCCTGTCGGGCTTTTTGCAACCTTTTATGCCCACCTACGCCAAGCCAAGGTCCAAATCATCGACTCTCTTCCCCAGCTAGGTGGACAACCTGCTATTCTCTACCCTGAAAAGGAAATCCTAGACGTACCAGGCTTCCCAAACCTGACTGGAGAAGAGTTGACTAACCGCTTGATTGAACAGCTAAATGGATTTGATACCCCTATTCATCTCAATGAAACGGTTCTTGAGATTGAAAAACAAGAAGAAGGATTTGTCATCACAACTTCTAAAGGAAGTCACCTGTCTAAAACAGTTATCATTGCTATGGGTGGCGGTGCCTTCAAACCACGTCCGCTGGAACTAGAAGGGGTTGAGGGATATGAAAATATCCACTACCACGTTTCCAATATCCAGCAATACGCTGGTAAGAAAGTGACGATTCTTGGTGGGGGAGACTCAGCTGTGGATTGGGCTTTGGCTTTTGAAAAGATTGCACAAACCACCCTTGTTCACCGCAGAGATAATTTCCGCGCCTTGGAACACAGTGTCCAAGCCTTACAGGAATCATCTGTAGCTATCAAGACACCATTCGTCCCTAGCCAACTCCTTGGAGATGGAAAAACGCTTGATAAACTTGAAATCACAAAAGTTAAATCTGATGAAACAGAAATGATTGACCTAGACCACCTCTTTGTCAACTATGGTTTCAAATCTTCTGTCGGTAACCTTAAAAACTGGGGCCTCGACCTCAACCGCCACAGGATTATCGTCAACAGCAAACAAGAATCTAGCCAAGCAGGTATCTATGCTATCGGTGACTGCTGCTACTATGACGGAAAAATTGACTTGATTGCGACAGGTCTCGGAGAAGCTCCAACTGCTGTCAATAATGCTATCAACTACATCGACCCTGAGCAAAAAGTACAACCAAAACACTCTACTAGTTTATAAAAAAGAACCACGAGTCACATAGGATTCGTGGTTTTATAGTTCATCCGCAATCTTATTGATTTTTCTGAGTCTGTGGTTGACACCACTTTTGGTCAGAGGGGTGCTGAGGCTATCTGCTAACTGCTGGATAGAGTAGTCTGGGTGTTGAATCCGCAACTGCGCTACTTCCTGCAAATCCACTGGCAGATTTTCTAAGCCCATAATATCTTTGATTTTGCTGATATTGTTGATAGTCTTCATGCTGGCAGAAACTGTCCGTGCGATATTAGCTGTCTCGGCATTATTGGCCCGATTGAGGTCATTACGGGTTTCTCGCAAAATCTTAACCCGCTCAAAATCATCACGCGCCTGCATGGCTCCGATGACTATCAAGAAGTCCATAATATCTTCTGCTCGCTGGAGATAGGTCACAGCCCCCTTCTTGCGCTCAAGCACCTTGGCATCCAGTAAAAATTGCTGGAGAAGGGAGGCAATCCCTTGCGCGTGGTCCAGATAAACAGAACTGATTTCCAACTGATACTTGCCTGACTCAGGGTCACGAATGCTGCCATTTGCCAAGAAAGCGCCACAAAGATAAGCACGACCTGCTTCCTCATCTGATAAAATCTCCTCATCAATACCTGTTTCCAGACCAAAAAAGGAGTCGGCTAAGTGTAAGTCACTCAATAAATCCTGCACCTTTTCATCTGTAAAAACGGTATAGACGCGATTCTTGCGAAGATTGCTCCGTTGGTGGTGACGAATTTCCGATTTGATTTCATAGAAATGGAGAAAGGACTCATAGAGATGACGAGCCAGTTTAGCATTTTCTGTCACGACAGACAAGGTCAGGCCCGAAGTCGAGAGACCGATGCTACCAGACATCTTGATAATGGCAGATAATTCATGCCGGCTCAGATGGTGTTGACCTAGAATTTCTTCTTTTACTGCTACTGTGAAACTCATTTTCTCACCTGTATAATCCGCATCAACTCATCCACGAGCAAATCCCCATCGTGGAAGGCACCACCATTTTCCAGACGGAGGAAGTTGGATGAAATCACGCGCGGAACTTGCTTACAAAGACCAGCAAAATCATGTTCCACCTGGACCAAGTATTCATCAAAACGGTTGGAATTCATATATTCCTGAGGCACTTTTTCGATATTCACCAAGACAGTATCGATAAAAGGTCGGCCAAGGTGACGATGCAAGACTTCCACGTGGTCACTATCTGTAAAGTGCTCCGTCTCCCCACGTTGGGTCATGATATTGCAGACATAGGCGATTTCTGCCTTGGTTTCCAAAAGCGCCTGCCCAATTTCTTTAATCACGATATTAGGTAAAATAGAGGTAAATAGAGAACCAGGTCCGAGGACAATCATGTCACTTTCAAGAATGGTCTGCACTACTCGACGGCTAGCCAGAGGCGTATCATCGTTGAGTGTATTGGTCACATAGACGTGGTCAATCATACCTGGATGGTCTGCAATATGGCTCTCTCCAGCCACCTCTGTCCCATCCTGAAAGACTGCATGCAAGGTCAAGGGATGGTCACTGGAAGGATAAATCTTCCCAGTCGTATGGAAAAATTTGCTCAATAACTGCATGGCATTATAGGTCGAACCCTGCATTTCTGACAGGCCAGCGATAATGAGATTTCCCAATGGATGGCCAGCAAAGGCTCCCGCATCCTCAGAAAAGCGGTACTGAAAGACCTTTTCATAAAACTTAGGCATATCCGACATGGCCACAAGGACATTACGAAGATCACCTGGCGGTGTCAATTGTTGCATATTTTTCCGGAGTTCACCTGAAGAACCACCATCATCTGCCACCGTTACGATAGCCGCGATTTCCACATCTTTTTCCCGCAGACTTTTAAGAATGACGGGGATCCCAGTTCCTCCACCAATCACCGTTATCTTTGGTTTTCTCATGAACGGTTTACCGTTTCCTTTCTTCGGTCTTTATCGCGATGCCCTTCATTGACAGGCCAATTCTTGGATAAGTCCTGCGCCAAGCGTTTGGCAAAGGCCACACTACGGTGTTGTCCACCCGTACAACCCATGGCAATGGTCAAAACGGACTTCCCTTCCTTTTGGTAACTTGGCAAAATCGGTTCAATCAAGGCCAACAAATGTTGATAAAAGTCTTCGGACTCTGGATGGTTCATGACATAGTGATACACTGGTTCATCTACACCCGTTTGGTTTCTCAGTTCTGGAAGGTAATAGGGATTTGGCAAAAAGCGCACATCAAAGACCAAGTCTGCATCAATCGGGATTCCATATTTAAAGCCAAAAGACATGACTTCGATACGGAAAGACTGGGCTTGTTCCTGATCTGAAAACTGCTCTGCAAGGGTTTTACGCAGCTCACGTGGAGTGAGTTCAGTCGTATCCACCACATTTTGGCTCATATTTTTCAAAGGTGCCAAGAGCTCACGTTCCAGCTTGATTCCATCCAAAATCCGTCCATCTGCAGCTAGAGGGTGACTCCGTCTGGTTTCCTTGTAACGCGCGACCAATTCCTTATCAGCTGCATCCAAAAAGAGAATTTTAAAGTCCAGTTCTTCCTTGTTTTCCAACTCATCCAAAACAGTTTGAATCTCCGAGAAGAAAGAACGGCTACGCATATCCACTACCAAGGCCAACTTAGGATCATCTTCCTTAGTTTCAACCAGCTGCAAAAACTTAGGCAAGAGGGCTGGCGGCATATTATCAATGGTAAAATAACCCAAATCTTCGAAGGACTGAATGGCTACAGTTTTGCCTGCACCACTCATTCCTGTCACAATCACCAAGTGAAGTTGTTTCTTTGTCATCTTTTTCTCCTTATATCAAAAGAAGTTTGGCAACACCAAACTTCAACTAGCTTATCCAATCTCTGCGATGACTTCGATTTCGACTTTTACATCACGAGGAAGACGAGCTACCTCTACTGCTGAACGAGCTGGAAATTCCTCTTTAAAGGCCGTTTGGTAAACCTCGTTAAAAGGAACAAAGTCGTTCATATCGCTCAAGAAGCAAGTTGTTTTGACAACATGGTCAAAGTCTGTTCCTGCTTCTGCCAAAATAGCACCGATGTTTTTTAAGACTTGTTCTGTCTGTTCTTGAATCGTTTCTCCAACGATTTCCCCAGTTTCAGGAGAGAGAGGAACTTGACCACTAGCAAACAAAAGGTTGCCAACGATTTTTCCTTGAACATAGGGTCCGATAGCCTTTGGAGCTTTGTCTGTATGAATTGTTTTTGCCATTTCTTTTCCTCACAATTTTTCTAAGATTGCATCCCAAGCTTGGTCCATCCCTGCCTTGCTGACAGATGAAAAGAGGATGAAGTCGTCACTTGGGTCAAAGTTTAATTTCTTTTTGATTGCTGATTCGTGCTTGTTCCATTTACCACGAGGAATCTTGTCCGCCTTGGTCGCCACAATGATAACCGGAATCTCATAATACTTGAGAAATTCGTACATCTGCACATCATCTGCTGATGGGTCATGACGGAGGTCAACTAGACTAACCACTGCACGGAGATTTTCCCGAGTCGTTAGGTATTCCTCAATCATGCGCCCCCACTTTTCACGTTCCTTTTTGGAAACGCGGGCATAGCCATAACCAGGCACATCCACAAAGCGCATCTTATCATCGATATTAAAGAAGTTGAGAAGCTGGGTTTTACCAGGTTTACCTGATGTACGAGCTAGATTCTTGCGGTTCAGCATGGTGTTGATAAAGCTAGACTTGCCAACATTTGAACGCCCTGCAAGAGCGATTTCTGGCAGTTCATCCTGCGGATAGTGGGACTTATTGGCCGCACTGAGCAAAATTTCAGCATTGTGTGTATTCAGTTCCATAGTCACCTCTAGGCTGTTTCTAGGATTGGTTTATCCGTTCCATCGACAGCTTCTTTTGTGATACGAACCAATTTCACATTTTCCTGACTCGGTACTTCAAACATGACATCTAGCATGGTTTCTTCGATGATGGAGCGAAGACCACGCGCCCCTGTCTTCCGTTCGATGGCTTTATTAGCAATCTCTTGTAGGGCTTCGTCGTCAAATTCCAACTCGACATCATCATAAGAAAGCAAGGTTTGGTACTGTTTGACCAAGGCATTTCTTGGCTCTTTCAAGATACGAACCAAGTCATCAACCGTCAATTGCTCAAGAGCAGCAAAGACAGGCAAGCGCCCAATCAACTCAGGAATAATACCGAATTTTTGAATATCTTCTGCAATGATTTCTTGCATGTATGAGCTATTTTCGTCAATCGCCTTGTTATTTTGACCAAATCCGATGACTTTTTCTCCAAGACGTTGTTTGACGATTTCTTCAATGCCATCAAAGGCACCACCCACGATGAAGAGGATATTTTTAGTGTCCACTTGAATCATTTCTTGTTGTGGGTGTTTACGTCCACCTTGAGGTGGCACGCTAGCTACAGTTCCCTCGATAATCTTGAGAAGAGCCTGTTGCACCCCTTCACCAGATACATCACGTGTGATAGACACATTCTCGCCCTTCTTAGCAATCTTGTCAATTTCATCCACGTAGATAATCCCACGCTCGGCACGTTCGATGTTAAAGTCAGCAGCCTGCAAGAGTTTGAGGAGGATATTCTCCACGTCCTCACCCACATAACCAGCCTCAGTAAGAGCTGTCGCATCTGCAATAGCAAAAGGCACATTCAAGCTCTTAGCCAAGGTCTGAGCAAGGAAAGTTTTCCCTGAACCAGTTGGTCCAATCATCAAGATGTTTGACTTCTGCAAGTCCACATCCTCTGACTCTTCACGCGTATCGTGGAAATTGATGCGTTTGTAGTGGTTGTATACTGCTACTGCCAAGGCACGTTTGGCACGATCTTGACCGATTACATAGTGATTCAATATGTGGAGGAGTTCAATTGGTTTTGGTACCTCAGACAAGTCTGCCAAGACTTCCTCAGCCAACTCCTCACGAATGATCTCCTGGGCTAACTCCACACATTCATTACAGATAAAGGCGTTATTCCCAGCGATTATTTTTTGTACTTCTTCTTGGCTTTTGCCACAAAATGAGCAATAAACCATCATATCATTATTCCTATTTGTAGGCATGATTTCCTTCCGTTCTATTCTATACTGTCATTCTATCTAAAATAAGGTCAGGTAAAAAGCATGGATACTATTGACCAAATTGGTAAAGGCATTTAACAAGAGCAGGACAGAAAGTCCATAACGCTTTTTACGAAAAGCCTGTGCTCCTGCAAGCAAGCAGACCAAACACAGCATGGCTGTGAAAAAACCAAATATACTACGTTCCATTAGACTTCCTTTCTCTTACGGTATTGGATGGTAAAATCATAAAGATTTTTCTCATCTTTGGTATAAGATTTGCTTGAAACCGTCTCAAAAAGAGACAAGTCAAACTCCTCAGGGAAATAGGTATCTCCCTCCACCCGAGCATGAATCTGCGTCACGATGATTTCATCTAAATAAGGCTCAAAAGCCTGAAAAATCTGCTTTCCGCCAAGGATATAGAGATTTTTTTCCTGACTCTGATACCACGCTAAAACAGACTCCACATCTTGAAATACGAGCGCCCCATCTATGATTTCTTCGCTATTTCGCGTTAAAATCAGGGTTTGCCGTTTTGGAAGCAGACGACGTCCCATTCCATCAAAGGTCACACGTCCCATCAAGATAGCATGATTAAGAGTTGTTGCTTTAAAGTGTTGCAATTCTGCTGGTAAATGCCAAGGCAGACGATTGTCCTTACCAATCACACCATCTTCATCCTGGGCCCAAATAGCTACGATTTTCTTAGTCATACTTCCATCCTTTTTACTGATAGTACTATTCTATCAAAAAACTCAAAAAAAGACTGGTTTGGAATAGCTTACAGAATAGAAAAAATCTGTAAGAAATTTCCTACAGATTTATCTATGTTGCCTTATTTCTTACAAACCAGGTGCTTGTCCAAGTTCTGCTGCAAGCATCCAGATTGTTTTATCAGTTTCAGTTTTAGCATCTGCAAAGATACCATTTGTCACATCGTCCCCCTCTTCATCAGTAACATCCAAACCTTTTTGGAAAAGTTCTGACAAGTAACGGTAGATAGTAAGGACACGTTCCAAGCTTTCTTCAACATTGCGGTATTCACCAGCTTCTTCTTCGATTTCACTGTTTTGAAGGAATTCTGTCAACGTAGAGAATGGGCTTCCTCCAAGTGTAATCAAGCGTTCGCTGATTTCATCCAATTGACCATCAAGAGCATCCATGTACTCATCCATTTTTGGATGCCATACAAGGAAGCCACGACCACGCATGTACCAGTGTACTTGGTGCAAAGCAACGTGGGCTACGTACAAATCAGCAACAGCTTGGTTCAAGACTTCCTTTGTTTTTGCCAATGCTACTGGTGCTGCTTTTGTTAATGATGTTACGTCTTTTACTGCTTCTTTTTTCAATTCTACCATTGTTTTTACCTCATTCATTATTTTTGGTAACCACTTCTTAATGATTACTACCTTAGTATACTACTAAGAAAAGCCAATAGCAAGCCAAAAGACTCACATGAGAAAAGTTGCAATAGACTGATAATTTAAGAATTATTTAGAAGACGAAAAAGAGGTCTGGATGCTTATAGTCAATGGAAATCCATCAGCAAACTAGGAAACTAAACCCAGCTTAACCAAAGCACAAGTTTTGAGGTCGCAGGTAGAACTGACCAAGCTGATGTGGTTTGAAGAAATTCCCCAAGACTATAATAGATTGAAATAAGAGGGAGCCAAGTCGATTAGGAAAGACAAATGAATTTCTAAAAATGTTTTAGCAACCGCAATGTCCTGGTCTATATTCAATCTACCATATAAGATTTATTTCCTAGCGAGATCTTGAATTTACTCGAGGATGAACTGCCATAAAACAAAGAAAAAGAGGGTGCTACTATCACATCCCTCTTTCAAATCATCGCTTAATACCAAACGCTGACATCTACGCGCCCTTGGATTCCTTTCATGTATTCAGAAGAGGTATATTGCCAACCTTTTTCTCCTGAATAATGAGGGTTTTCCCATTCTAAAGCATTGGTATAGGCTGCTACCCAGTTTACATGTTTTAAAATATCTGGGTGTTTTAAACGCGTCTGTAATAAACTACGATAGCTATAGACATACACATTTTGATAACCCGCCTGCTTCATCGTCTCCATGTACTTGTTAATAATCTTAACCCAAGTACCTGTATCACTCGGAGCACGCTTACTTTTATTCACATACTCCCAGTTCTCAACATCATAGTAGATAGGGTAAGACAAGTTCATATTGTATTTCTTCAGAAGTTCAATGGTCTGTTCAGCGTCATTCTCAGCATCGGTCTCATTTTCAGCATAAGTATAGAGATAGACGCCATAAGGAATTCCCAGACGGTTTAACTCCTTAATGTTATGCGCCAACTCCTTGTCTTCTTTACCGCTATAACCTAGACGAACAATGACACCATCTACTTCATTTTCATCAATAACCTTTTTCCAATCATTGATACGACCATTGTGTTCACTAATATCAATAACTTTCTTAGCATGTTCGGTTCCTACTTGTTCTTCTCTATTATTAAAGAAATAGCGTTTACCATCTCTGTGAACCCAGCCGACATTCAAATCTTTCTTTTCTTTGAGCTCACCAGAAGCCGCAAAGATATAGCGAGCACCATCCATAATCACTTCGTCAGTCGCCATGGCACCACTTCCAGTCAAATAGTAGTTGCCTTGCCACTCATTCCGAGCCATATAGCCCCACTTCTTGAAATAGTACCATTTGCCGCCCACTTTTTGCCACTCTTGGTTGGCATAAGTTCCATCGGATTTTAGATAAAAATAAGCAGAATAAGCTGGATCATAAAGCCATTCATTTTGCATCATGGCACCTTGACCATTCAAGAAATAACTTCCTTGCCATTGGCTTTTAGCCATGTAACCCCACTCCTTGAAGTAATACCACTTATTTCCAATCAATTGCCATTCTTGATGAGCATAAGCCCCATCTGACTTAAGATAAAACCAACTCTTGTAATTACTGTCATAGATCCACTCGTTTTGGGCCATATATCCACCTGATTTCAGGTAGTAATTTCCATGCCATTCATTCTGCGCGTAACGACCATCTGAATTAATATAAAACCAAGCCTTATAGTAGTTGTCAAAAATCCATTCACTTTGAGCTTTAGAACCATCAGCCTTTACATAATAATCCCCATCCCAGTGGGCAGAGACACTGTTTCTCTGTTCATTGCTACTAGTTGATGAAGTTCCTGTTGATAAACTAGATTTTTCTGAAACTGTGCTTCCACTTGTTTCATCTGCCGCAATTCCTGAAACTCTTGCGCCAAGTAAGCAAAGACTTGCTAGCCCTATACATACAATTTTTGTTTTCAATCTTTCCTCTCCTATAAAAAATGGAACAGGCACCTGAATGCTGTTCCACCTAGCTTTTGCTACTGATTATTTTACAAAGTCAAGCAAAGCCAAGAAGCTTTCAGCTTCAAGTGACGCACCACCTACAAGGGCACCGTCAACGTCTGGACAAGCCATGTATGAAGTAACGTTCTCAGGTTTAACAGAACCACCGTATTGAACACGAACTTTGTCCGCAACTTCTTGACCGAAGTCAGCAGCTACAACGTCACGAACAACTTTACACATTTTTTGTGCATCGTCTTGTGAAGCTGATTTACCAGTACCGATAGCCCAGATTGGCTCATAAGCGATAACTGATGCAGCAACTTGTTCAGCAGTCAATCCAGCCAATGCAGCAGATACTTGAGCACCTACGAATTCAGCAGCTTTACCAGCTTCGTAAGTTTCAAGTGACTCACCACAACAGATGATTGGAAGCATACCGTTTGCAAAGATTGCTTTTGCTTTTTTGTTGATATCTTCGTCAGTTTCATGGAAGTAGTCACGGCGTTCTGAGTGACCGATAACAACGTAGTCAGTACCGATTTCTTTCAAAACTTGTGGGCTAGTTTCACCAGTGAAGGCACCTGCATTTTCAAAGTAGCAGTTTTGAGCAGCAACTTTAAGGTTTGAACCTTTTGCAGCAGCAAGAACAGTTGTCAAATCAAGAGCTGGAGCTGCGATACCTGCTTCAACAAGATCTGATGAAGGAAGTTTTGATGCAACAGCTTCAACGAATGCTTTAGCTTCTTCTGGATTTTTGTTCATTTTCCAGTTACCAGCGATAAATGGTTTACGTGACATTTCACATACCTCTTTTTTCAATTTATTTTCTACTTATTTTATCACAATTAGACACAGCTTGCAAATCTTACTCGGATTTCAAGCCTGCTTCCAACGATTAATCCTTCCAGAGATCCATGGCATTTCTAAAATCCACAGATACCTGTGTCAACTGAGGATTGCTGGCTTCTCTTTCTGCCCGCTTAGCCTCAATTTGAGCCACACTTTTGATACCTTCATGGCGCCAGTTTCTCAAAATCGCCTGAATGTACTTCCAGTTTGCTTTTCCATTTAAAACAGCTTCACGAAGAGCCTCCTTAATCAAGTCAGCACTGGTTCCATCTTCCTTTAGTGTCTTGGTCAAATCTTCAATCTCAAAAGGTGTCAACAAGCGTCCCAATTCCTGCTGGAAGGTTTCCACCAAATCCTTGAGCTGATTCTGAGGTGTCAACTGGTCTGAACTTGAATCAGCGACTCCAAGCAAGTCGTCCAAGCGTTCCAAAGCCAAACTAGCATCAAAAAGCAATTCGATTTCACCATTTAATTCGATAGTACGATACTGGAGAAGTCCCCTCTCCGTCAGATTAGAGATAGACTGGTTGACATCCGAAATTTCCTTGCCAATCCTTTCAGCAATCTGGCTTGGCGACATTTCTTCCAAGCCTGTCGTATTTTGCAAATAGAAAAATTGCCAGACCAGAAAATCGTCGCTAGAAGGAAAGAGTTCCTTAAAATGCAAGAGCAGGGCACTCGGTAAAACCAAGTTCCCTGATTTAAAAGCGTCTAAATATGTCATAATTCCTCTTATAAATACCCAAATGCGGATGCATCATCTTCTATCTTTCTCCAGTCAAAAGGCGTCTCCTGATAGACCGCATAATTCACCCAGTTACTGAAAAAGAGGGCTGCTGATGAAGACCAACAAAGACAAGGTGTCTGGTTGACATCATCATCCTTAAAGTAATTTTCTGGAATATGAGGATCCAAACCTGCATCACGATCTCGGAAATATTCATTTGCCAAGGTATCACGATCATATTCCAAATGCCCAAAACTATAAATTTCTCGTAAATCACGACTAGCCAAAATCGAAACCCCAACCTGTGGCCCTTCTGATAAAATCTCGAGATTGGTTTTGTTTAAGACTTCTTCCTTAGAAATCTCCGTGTGCCGTGAATGAGGGGATACATAGCTATCGTCAAAGCCTCTAAAAAGAAGGTGCCCTTCTTTTAAAGCATCCTGAGGATAAATACCTGATAACTTACTGTCCATCTGGTATTTTTCTACCCCATAGCGTAGGTAGAGCCCAGCCTGAGCCCCCCAACAGATATGAAGCGTCGAATAGACATGAGTCTTGGACCACTCAAGCACCTGGCTAAATTCCTCCCAATAGTCCACTTCCTCAAATGGTAAATGTTCAACTGGAGCACCCGTGATAATCATCCCATCAAAATACTCATCCTTGACTTCAGGAAAAGTTTTATAAAAGGTCTCCATGTGCTCTGAACGAGTTGTCTTAGAACGGTGGCTCTCCATATAGAGAAAATCAATATCCAGTTGTAGGGGGGTATTAGCCAAGTGGCGCAACAATTGAGTCTCTGTCACCATTTTTTGTGGCATAAGATTTAAGATTAAAATCTTCAAGGGACGGATATCTTGGTGGGCAGCACGTTGATCATCCATAACAAAGATGTTCTCTGTCCGTAAAATCTCAACAGCTGGCAATTTTTTATCAATTCGAATCGGCATAACCCTCTCCTAACTGTATTCTTTCAGGAATCATTGCATATGTTTGAAGCCAAATCTCAAACACTTAGTCCTTTTATTATACTGCAAGAAGATATAGTTTTCAATTATAGTTTTTCTCTAACTAGCTATAGTCTATTTTTATATCCTAATGTAGAGAAAACAGCCCTAGGGACTGTTTTTCATTAATAATGCATCAAAACTTTGTAATCGTAGTCACCGATTTTTTCACGGCCGTTCAATTCATCCAATTCAACAAGGAAGGCACAACCTGCTACAACACCACCAAGTTTTTCAATCATCTCGATGGTTGCCTTAACAGTTCCACCTGTTGCCAAGAGGTCATCTACAATAAGAACACGTTGACCTGGCTTGATGGCATCCGCATGCATAGTCAAGGTATCAACACCGTACTCTTTTTCATAGTCAGCAGAAATGACTTCACGTGGTAATTTACCTGGCTTACGAACAGGGGCAAAACCAATTCCCAACTCAAAGGCAACTGGACAGCCCACGATAAATCCACGAGCCTCAGGCCCTACAATCATGTCTATTTTCTTGTCAGTAGCATACTGAACAATTTCACGAACAGCGTAGCTATATGCATTTCCATCAGCCATCAAAGGACTGATATCACGGAAGGTAATCCCTTCCTTTGGATAATTTTCAATTGTTGCAATGTAATCTTTTAAATTCATCTTTTTCTTTCTTTCAAAGTTTTTTACTCTCTATTATACCATACTTTCTAGTAAAGAAGAAAGAGAAAACAATATTTCATCTGCTAGTCACCCTATAAGGCAAATAAGATGACCATTTTTATTCAAAGGGTATCACAAGATAGATGCATAATATGACTTCCCTAGCAAAAAGGAGAGAAGCATTTTGTTTCTCTCCTTAGATTAACTGATATCTCTCCACTACAATTGATAAAGAGATATCTTTTCTTGTAGTGCTTTGAATTTTATTTATTTTAGTAGACTGTTTTTTCAGTTTCTACATCAAAGAAGTGTGCTTTGTTCAAGTCAAATCCAAGTTCAACTGTTGCACCTGTTTGCAAGTAGTCACGAGCATCAACTTTTGCAACAAATTCATCTTTACCAACTTGGCAGTAAAGGTGAGATTCTGAACCAAGCAGTTCTGATACAGAGATAGTCGCTTTTACAACACAGTCTGGGAATGTTTCAAGGAAAGCAGGTTCTGCATTCACGTCTTCTGGACGAATACCGAAGATCAATTCTTTACCTTCGTAGCCTTTTTCACGAAGAACTTTCAAAGCACCTTCTGGAACTTTCAAACGGAAACCATCAGAAATAATTTCATTTCCAACCAATTTCACATTGATGAAGTTCATAGCTGGGCTTCCGATGAATCCTGCTACGAATTTATTAACTGGGTTTTTGTAAACTTCTTGAGGAGTACCGATTTGTTCAACACGTCCGATAGTACCTGTACCAGCAGGGTTCTTAGTTGCTGACATGATAACGATACGGTCTGCAAGTGTCATCGCTTCTGTTTGGTCGTGAGTTACGTAGATAGTAGTAGCTCCGATACGACGGTGGATTTTCGCAATCTCAGCACGCATTGATACACGAAGTTTAGCATCCAAGTTTGACAAAGGTTCGTCCATCAAGAATACTTTTGCATCACGGACGATGGCACGACCCATGGCAACACGTTGACGTTGACCACCTGAAAGGTCAGCTGGTTTACGTTCCAAAAATTCTTTCAATCCAAGAATTTCAGCTGCTTCTTGCACACGTTTGTCGATGTCTTCTTTGCTGTATTTACGCAATTTCAAACCGAAAGCCATGTTGTCATAAACAGTCATGTGTGGGTAAAGAGCGTAGTTTTGGAATACCATGGCGATGTCACGGTCTTTTGGAGCTACGTCGTTGACAACCACGCCATCGATAGATGCAGTACCTTCTGTGATGTCTTCAAGACCAGCAATCATACGGAGTGTAGTTGATTTACCACATCCTGAAGGACCTACGAAAACGATAAATTCTTTATCTTTGATGTTCAAGTTGAAATCTTCAACTGAATAGTGTTCGCTGTTTGGATATTTTTTGTAAATATTTTTAAGATTTAATTCTACCATGAGGTGAACTCCTTTTGTCTTTTGATAATTATATTATAGATGAAAACGCTTTACATTTCTATGGCAAGGTGACCAAAAAAACAAAAAAGTTCTGTGCAACTTGCACAAAACTTTAGAGAATATCGGAGAATTTTAAGAAGATAATCTTTATTATTCTTCTATACAAAAGACAAAAGCAGAAACAAGGATTAGTTTTCCCATATTTTCGCTGATTCTCCACTACATTTGACTGGATTCTAATTTTTTAGAGAAATACAAAAGAGCTAGCCTAAGCTAACTCTTATCCTATGCGGAGAGAGGGACTTGAACCCTCACGACCTAAAGCGGTCACAGGATCCTTAGTCCTGCGCGTCTGCCAATTCCGCCATCCCCGCGTCGATTACTTTACTAGTATATCAACTTTTGGAATACTTGTCAACACTTTTTTTCAAAATTTTTCATTTCATCTACCAAATTACTCAGAAAGTTCATTTAGATTTTCATCTACCAACTTAGCTCCAAGTGTATTTTTGAAATGACCTAGGGCAAATTGATGATTTTCAGGCCAGATAGAAGCAACAGCTGGTTTAACAATCTCGATGTCATATCCTAGATTATAGGCATCTATAGCTGTATGCAGGACACAAATATCCGTCAAGACTCCTGTTAAAATAACTGTAGACACTCTACGCTCTCTCAAACGAATATCTAGGTCAGTCCCTGAAAAAGCTGAGTAATGGCGTTTATCCATCCAAAAGACACGACTGTCTGAACCATGCTCTTGATAAAAGATCCCCAAATCTCCATATAAATTCCGTCCACTAGTCCCAATCAGATTATGAGGCGGGAATAGTTTACTTTCTGGATGGAAACAATCGTTTTCTTCATGAGCATCGATAGTAAAGAAGATGTAATCTCCGCGTTCAAAAGCTAATCGAGTCACCTTGCTAATGGCTTCCGAAATAGCTTGAGCTGGAGCACCTGCTGTCAATTTACCACTGTCGGCAACAAAATCTTCTGTATAATCAATCGAAATCAAAGCTTTAGTCATTAGTAATCTCTTTTCTTCACTTCTTCAAAAATATCTGAAATCAAGACCTTAAGGTAGGTTCCCTTCATTCCAAGCGAGCGACTTTCAATAATCCCAGCGGACTCAAGTTTACGAAGGGCATTGACAATCACAGAGCGGGTAATTCCGATACGGTCTGCAATTACAGACGCAGTTAACTGCCCTTCATTTCCATTTAATTCCCCTAAAATTGCGGAAACTGCACGAAGTTCTGAGTAAGAAAGGGTATTAACCGCCATGGTAACAGCAGTACGGCGACGGATATTTTTCTCATCTTCTTCACGCTGGAAGTTAAGAAGCTGAATCCCAACAACGGTACTGGCAATCTCAACCAAAATCAAATCTTCATCTTCGAATTTTTTATCATTGCGCCAAATAATCAAAGAACCAAGGCGAATCCCCGATACATGAATCGGTGCAATAGTCGTCAAGCCATCTGGAAAATCATCTCTACTCTCAACAGGGAAAATACTCATATCATGCTCAACAGGCAAGTTTGCTTCTGTTTCGTAAATCATATTAGCCCCTTGAACGTAGTCATCTGGGAAAATCTTAGTTTGGAAGAATTGCTCTACGCGATCTGTATTTGTTTTATAACGCATAAAATAGCCAAGCAGACGTCCCTTACTATTGATAATGCAGGCATTGCAATGAATAATATCCGCTAACTGACGCGTAATAGCGTTGTAAGGCAGCTCATCCTGCAACTGCTCCTCTGAGCGCTTCAAAATTGATGTAATCTTTCTTGTTTTTTCTAATAAATGTGCCATTTTTCACCTCGAATTTAATCGCTATCATTATAACATAAAAACGTCTCTTTTTCAATAATTATCTGAAAATTCCTTATTGACTTGCAATTTTTAAAAACCATTTTTAAAAACCAGAATATTTTTAATTAAATTGTTCCTTTTCTATTGACAAGTTGCCTGTTTTTGTGTATCATAACATTATAAAAAGATAATACAACAATTTTATTTATCTTTTTTCACATTCGGTCTCCTTATATAAAAAAGCGATTCATTTTGAACCGCTTTTTCCTATTTATCGCCCTTGTTACGAATAACAAAGCCTGTTTGCTTTTCGCTTGAAGTAGTGCGTGGTTTTTTATTATCCTTACGGTAACGTTTTTCCTTATCAAAACGATCGTTGCCACGACTTCCTTTTTTGAAATCATCACGGCGGCCACCACGACGGTTGTCTCCACGGCGATTATCACGACGGTCATCTCCACGACGACCTCCCTTAGCTTTACCACCGAAGCCATTACCTGACGGTTTAAACGGTAGTGGTTTTTCACGTGCAATCTCCACTTCTGGAAGGCTATCTGGGTCTTGAACAGTCAGACTCAAAATATACATTGCCAATTCTTCTGGAGTAAATTCGGCAGCTAGTTTACGAGCATCCTTGCCAAATTTCTCAAAGTTGGCACGAATGGTTTCATCTGCAAAATCACGTTCGATTTTCTTAAGAGCTACTTGCTTTTTAGCTTGGAAGGCTTCTTCTGCACTTGCAGGTTTGAGACCTTTCATGCGTTTCTTAGTCAAGTTTTCAATGATTTGGAGGTAACCCATTTCATTTGGTGATACGAAAGTAATAGACTGACCTGACTTACCAGCACGACCTGTACGACCAATACGGTGAACATAACTTTCAGGATCTTGTGGAATATCGTAGTTATAGACATGAGTCACACCTGAAATATCCAAACCACGCGCAGCAACGTCTGTCGCAACCAAAACATCAAGATTGCCATTTTTAAAGTCACGAAGGACACGCAGACGTTTGTTTTGGTCCAGGTCACCATGAATTCCTTCGGCACGGAAACCACGGATTTTAAGACCACGAGTCAATTCATCTACACGGCGTTTAGTACGACCAAATACGATAGCAAGTTCTGGTTGTTCCACATCCATAAGACGAGTCATGGTATCAAATTTTTCTTGTTCCTTAACTCGGATATAGTACTGGTCAACCAATTCTGTTGTCAATTCCTTAGCCGCAATCTTCACATGCTCAGGTTCTTTCATAAACTGAACACCGATACGTTTGATAGCATCTGGCATAGTTGCTGAGAAAAGCAAAGTTTGACGGTTTTCAGGAACACGAGAAATGATGGCTTCGATATCTTCAAGGAAGCCCATGTTGAGCATTTCATCTGCTTCGTCAAGGATGAGAGTTTCAATATCTTGTAATTTCAAGGCCTTGCGTTTAATCAAGTCCAAGAGACGACCAGGTGTTCCCACCACGATATGGGCACCAGATTTAAGAGCCTTAATTTGTTTTTCAATGCTCGATCCGCCATATACTGAACGGACTTTCACTCCCTTACTACGACCAAAACGGAAGAGTTCCTCTTGACTTTGGACAGCTAGTTCACGTGTTGGAGCGATGACCAAGGCTTGGATGGTCGCTTCTTCTGTACGGATTTTTTCAAGAGTAGGCAAGCCAAAAGCTGCAGTTTTTCCTGTACCAGTCTGAGCTTGACCGATCACGTCCTTACCTTCAAGGGCCAAAGGAATGGTTTGTTCTTGGATCGGACTGGCTTCTACAAAACCAGCTTTTTCAATCTCTGCTAGCAAATCAGCAGACAAGTTTAATTCATTAAATTTCACGTTATTCTTCTTTCTAAAGGTGGTGCGAAGCCACCCTATAGGGCTTAGTGTATACTTTTCTTTTTATGACGTATTTTCATATACTGGATACAAAATCGTGTTGCTTCTTTTCCACAAAAGAAAAGTACTGTTTTCTTTGCAACCCATCTAGTATAACACAAGACCAGAGCAAAAGATAGCCTAATTTCTCTAGAAAATCATGTAAGCGGTTTTTGGCTTTCCTTTTTGATGGAACGACCTAGATAATAAGACAAAGCCAAGGCGATACTATATAAAATGATAAAAACGAACAAGGTTTGTGTGTAAGAATGAGCCATTTTATAAGTCTCTGCTAATAAAATAGGTCCTGCTAAACCAGCCATTGCCCAAGCTGTTAAAATATAACCATGCAGAGCGGCCAATTCCTTGGTTCCAAAAATATCACTGAGATAAGCTGGAATCAATGAAAAACCAGCTCCATAGCAAGTCATCAAAATAGACATAGCGACTACAAATAAAACGGAATCTGTAAAGAGCCAAAGTGAGAGAGAAAAGAAAAGATTGACAAGCAGTAATATACTAAAGGTTAGGGGGCGACCGATATAGTCAGATAAGCTCGCCCAGAGCAAGCGACCAAATCCATTGAAAATCCCTAAAACGCCCACCATTACTGCTGCATGACTTGTAGACAAGCCAGCCATCTCCTGTGCCATTGGCGATGCCGCTGAAATTAAGCCTAAACCACAAGCTATGTTGATAAAGAAAATAATCCAAAGTATATAAAACCGATTGCTTTTCAGAGCCTGATTTGCAGCCATTCCTTGCGTCAAAGAGGCTGTTTTTTCTTTCCCTGAAGCAGATAAAATTGCAAGCTCTTGCTCATTTGGACGCTTAATGAATTGTGAAGCTAGGAGCATGATAATAAAGTAACTTGCACCTAAAATATAAAAAGTTTCTACAAGCCCTACCCCTGCGATGAGATGTTGCGCTATGGGACTAGTCAATAAAGAAGCAAAACCAAACCCCATAATCGCTAAACCTGTTGCGAGACCACGTTTATCAGGAAACCATTTTATAATCGTTGACACAGGGGTAATATAGCCTGCTCCCAAACCAAGCCCACCTAAAATGCCGTAAGCCAGATACAACAACCACAGTTCCTGACGGTCTATTGCAAATCCTGTTAAGATATTTCCACCTGCGTATAGAAAAGCAGATAGACTCCCCATGACTCTCGGACCAAATTTTTCTACCAAACGCCCCATAAATGCAGCCGATAAGCCTAAACAAAAGATTGCTAGACTAAAGGCAAAGGCAACAGAAGCCTGATCCCATCCCGTTTTTTCAATAATAGGGTTACGATAAACACTCCAAGCATAAGTCGAACCCAGCATTAAGTGTAAAATGACCCCAGCAAAGGCAATAATATAACGATTCGATTTCATAAAACCTCCTATTTTCGAACATTTATTCTATCTTATATAAAAATAGATAGGATTTTAGTTTATCAAGCTTGTCAAAAAATTACTAGCTTTTTGTCTGGAAAGCGTTTTTATTTTTTTCTGTCTTTTTCGTAGCAGAATTGTGCAAAAGTTTTTTTCTTGTGCTAGAATGTAATTCGAATAGGAGGAACTCTAAATGTTAACTTATGATTTAATCGTTATCGGATTTGGTAAGGCTGGTAAAACACTAGCTGGTAAATTGGCTTCAGCTGGCAAAAAAGTTGCCCTCGTTGAACGTAGCAAAGCTATGTACGGTGGAACTTGTATCAACATCGGTTGTATCCCAACTAAGACTTTGCTAGTTGCTGCTGAGAAAGACTTGTCTTTTGAAGAAGTGATTGCTACCAAAAACACTATCACTGGTCGCCTCAACGGTAAAAACTATGCGACTGTTGCTGGTACTGGCGTGGACATCTTTGATGCGGAAGCTCACTTCCTTTCAAATAAAGTCATCGAAATCCAAGCTGGTGATGAAAAGAAAGAACTGACTGCTGAAACAATCGTCATCAACACTGGTGCTGTTTCAAACGTCTTGCCAATCCCTGGACTTGCTACAAGCAAAAACGTCTTTGACTCAACAGGTATCCAAAACTTGGACAAGTTGCCTGAAAAACTTGGAGTCCTTGGTGGCGGAAATATCGGTCTTGAATTTGCTGGCCTTTACAACAAACTTGGAAGCAAGGTCACAGTCCTAGATGCCTTGGATACTTTCCTACCTCGTGCAGAACCTTCCATCGCAGCTCTTGCTAAACAATATATGGAAGAAGACGGTATTGAATTGCTTCAAAACATCCGTACTACTGAAATTAAAAACGACGGTGACCAAGTGCTCCTCGTGACTGAAAACGAAACTTACCGTTTCGACGCCCTTCTCTACGCAACTGGACGCAAACCAAATGTAGAACCACTTCAACTTGAAAATACAGATATTGAACTAACTGAACGTGGTGCTATTAAAGTAGACAAACATTGTCAAACAAACGTTCCTGGTGTCTTTGCAGTTGGAGATGTCAACGGTGGCCTTCAATTTACTTACATTTCACTTGATGACTTCCGTGTTGTCTACAGCTACCTTGCTGGAGATGGCAGCTACACTCTTGAAGACCGTCTCAATGTACCAAACACCATGTTTATCACACCTGCCCTTTCACAAGTTGGTTTAACTGAAAGCCAAGCAGCTGATTTGAAACTTCCATACGCAGTGAAAGAAATCCCTGTTGCAGCCATGCCTCGTGGTCACGTAAATGGAGACCTTCGCGGAGCTTTCAAAGCTGTTGTGAATACTGAAACAAAAGAAATTCTTGGAGCAAGCATCTTCTCAGAAGGTTCTCAAGAAATCATCAACATCATTACTGTTGCTATGGACAACAAGATTCCTTATACTTACTTCACAAAACAAATCTTCACTCACCCAACCTTGGCTGAGAACTTGAATGACTTGTTTGCGATTTAAGTTGAGATTTGATCGTATCGAACAGCCCTCTTTGGGCTGTTTTTGCTTCTGCGAAACACCAAATCTGTCTTTTCACTCTTTTGTGATATAATAGAAACATGAACTTAAAAACTACTTTGGGCCTTATTGCTGGGCGCTCTTCCCACTTCGTTTTAAGCCGTCTTGGACGTGGAAGTACGCTCCCAGGAAAACTTGCCCTTCAATTTGATAAAGATATTTTACAAAACCTAGCTAAGAACTATGAGATTGTCGTGGTGACTGGAACCAATGGAAAAACCTTGACAACCGCCCTCACTGTCGGCATTTTAAAAGAAGTTTATGGTCAAGTTCTGACCAACCCAAGCGGTGCCAACATGATTACAGGAATTGCGACAACCTTCTTAACAGCCAAATCTTCAAAAACGGGGAAAAACATTGCCGTTCTAGAAATCGATGAAGCCAGTCTATCTCGTATCTGTGACTATATCCAGCCAAGCTTATTTGTTATCACCAATATCTTCCGTGACCAGATGGACCGCTATGGTGAGATTTACACAACTTACAAGATGATTTTGGATGCTATTCGTAAGGTGCCTACGGCTACTGTTCTCCTAAATGGTGACAGTCCTCTTTTCTACAAGCCAGCTATTCCAAATCCTATACAGTATTTTGGTTTTGACTTGGAGAAAGGTCCCGCCCAACTGGCTCACTATAATACCGAAGGGATTCTCTGTCCTGACTGCCAAGGCATCCTCAAATACGAGCACAATACCTATGCAAATTTGGGTGCCTATATCTGTGAAGGCTGTGGATGTAAACGTCCTGATCTGGACTATCGCTTGACAGACTTGGTTGAGTTGACCAACAATCGCTCACGCTTTGTCATTGACGGTCAAGAATACGGTATTCAAATCGGTGGACTCTACAATATCTACAACGCCCTAGCTGCTGTGGCCATCGCCCGTTTCCTCGGTGCAGATTCGCAACTCATCAAGCAGGGATTTGATAAGAGCCGTGCTGTCTTTGGACGCCAGGAGACCTTCCATATCGGTGACAAGGAATGTACCCTCGTCTTGATTAAAAATCCAGTCGGTGCAACCCAAGCTATCGAAATGATTAAACTAGCACCTTATCCATTTAGCCTATCTGTCCTCCTTAACGCTAACTATGCAGATGGCATTGATACCAGCTGGATCTGGGATGCTGATTTTGAACAAATCATTGACATGGACATTCCTGAAATCAACGCTGGAGGTGTTCGTCATTCTGAAATCGCACGTCGCCTTCGAGTGACAGGCTATCCAGCTGATAAAATCACTGAAACAAGTAGTCTGGAGCAAGTTCTTAAAACAATTGAAAACCAAGACTGCAAGCATGCCTATATCCTAGCTACCTATACTGCTATGCTGGAATTTCGCGAACTGCTGGCTAGTCGTCAGATTGTTAGAAAGGAGATGAACTAATGGTTTATACTTCACTTTCCTCAAAAGCTGGCAATTACCCCTATCAGCTCAACATTGCCCACCTCTACGGTAACCTCATGAATACCTACGGGGACAATGGAAACATCCTCATGCTCAAGTATGTGGCTGAAAAGCTGGGAGCCCATGTGACGGTTGACATCGTTTCTCTCCATGATGACTTTGATGAAAATCACTACGACATTGCCTTTTTCGGTGGCGGTCAAGACTTTGAACAAAGTATTATTGCAGACGACCTACCTGCCAAAAAAGAAAGCATTGACAACTACATCCAAAACGACGGTGTAGTTCTGGCTATCTGTGGCGGTTTCCAACTATTGGGGCAATATTATGTTGAAGCTTCAGGCAAACGCATCGAAGGGCTAGGTGTCATGGGTCACTACACCCTCAACCAGACCAATAACCGCTTTATCGGTGACATCAAGATTCACAATGAAGATTTCGATGAAACCTACTATGGCTTTGAAAATCATCAGGGCCGTACCTTCCTCTCAGATGACCAAAAACCGCTGGGACAAGTTATCTACGGCAATGGAAACAACGAAGAAAAAGTCGGCGAAGGGGTTCATTACAAGAATGTCTTTGGTTCCTACTTCCACGGACCTATCCTCTCTCGCAATGCCAATCTGGCCTATCGCCTGGTCACTACTGCCCTCAAGAAAAAATATGGTCAGGACATCCAACTCCCTGCCTATGAAGATATTCTCAGCCAAGAAATCGCTGAAGAATACAGCGACGTCAAAAGCAAGGCTGACTTTTCTTAAAACAAGGAAAACCATATCAAAGAACTCCTCTATCTTACTGGAGTTCTTTTTGTCTGTTCTTTTACCCTTCTCCCTTGCATTTTCTCTCATTTTTTGCCAAAATAGAGGAGTAGAAAGAAGGTAGCATATGTCTAAATTACAACAAATCGTAACATATCTTGAATCAGAAAAACTAGACGTCGCTGTCGTATCTGACCCCGTCACAATCAATTACCTCACTGGCTTTTACAGTGATCCCCATGAACGTCAAATGTTCCTTTTTGTCCTAGCAGATCAAGAACCTCTCCTCTTTGTCCCAGCCCTTGAAGTGGAGCGTGCTACTAGCACTGTTTCCTTCCCAGTTGTGGGCTATGTGGATTCTGAAAATCCATGGCAAAAAATGAAACATGCTCTTCCACAGCTTGACTTCAAACGTGTCGCTGTTGAGTTTGACAATCTCATCTTGACCAAATACCATGGCTTGAAAATAGTCTTTGAAACTGCTGAGTTTGAAAACCTCACTCCTCGTATCCAACGCATGCGCCTCATCAAATCAGCTGATGAAGTGCAAAAAATGATGGTTGCAGGTCTCTATGCGGACAAGGCTGTTAAGGTTGGTTTTGACAATATTTCTCTTGATAAGACTGAGACAGATATCATCGCTCAAATTGACTTTGCCATGAAACGTGAAGGCTATGAAATGAGCTTTGATACCATGGTCTTGACTGGTGATAATGCTGCAAATCCACACGGTATTCCAGCAGCTAACAAGGTTGAAAATAACGCCCTTCTCCTCTTTGACCTGGGTGTTCTCGTCAACGGCTATGCTTCAGATATGACTCGTACAGTCGCTGTTGGTAAACCCGACCAATTCAAGAAAGACATTTATAACTTGACTCTTGAAGCTCAACAAGCTGCTCTTAACTTTATCAAGCCAGGTGTGACTGCCCATGAAGTGGACCGTGCTGCCCGTGAGGTCATTGAAAAAGCTGGTTACGGCGAGTACTTCAACCACCGTCTTGGTCATGGTATCGGTATGGATGTCCACGAATTCCCATCTATCATGGAAGGAAACGACATGGTCATCGAAGAAGGCATGTGCTTCTCTGTTGAACCAGGTATCTATATCCCGGGTAAAGTCGGTGTCCGTATCGAAGACTGCGGTGTTGTTACCAAGGACGGCTTTGACCTCTTTACAAGCACCAGCAAAGACTTGCTTTATTTTGATTAATATTCATCTAATACTCAATGAAAATCAAAAAGCAAACTAGGAAACTAACCGCAGGTTGCTCAAAACACTGTTTTGAGGTTGTAGATAAGACTGATGAAGTCAGCTCAAAAC
>NZ_JBBJZX010000006.1:0-45309 GCF_038148935.1 Streptococcus pseudopneumoniae
TTTCTTCCTCTTATTCTCTATTATCAATGCTTGTTAAAATTTCTATCTGCTCCTGCAGAAAGTCATCCTGGGGATAGCGCTCCAAAATCTGATCAAAAATCTGACTGCGGACAATATAGTCCGAGTACATGTGCAATTTCATCTCATAATCTTCCAGAATCTTTTCTGTCCGCTTGATATTATCATAGACAGCCTGACGACTGACACCAAACTCCTCGGCAATCTCAGCAAGGCTGTAATCATCAGCGTAGTAGAGCTCGATATAATTCATTTGCTTATCTGTCAAAAGCGCCGCATAAAATTCAAAGAGCGCATTCATACGATTGGTTTTTTCAATTTCCATAACTTTTATTATACCAAAAATTAGCCTAATCTACCAATTAGCAGGCTAATCCGAGAAGATAGCTAGCAAAATTTGAAAAAGACAAGAGACTATCCCCAAGTAATTTCCAATTGATAGCTGGCAAAGGGATGTCTCTCTTGATTTTGTAGCTGATAATCTAGTTCAATCTTTTGCCCATCAACTTGATAATGGCTCGTTTGGATGACAAACTCCTGCATGCCCATAGGTGTGGAAATATAGGCTAAACTATCGCTATTTTTTAGAAAGCGCATAATGGTCTTGGGATTTGAAAAACGGCTCATCACCAGTTCTTGACCATGGAATTTAATCACTACTTTTTCCTTTTCCTCATTATAGAAAAGCAGGTAGCTATAATCTCCCTTTTCATGCACTTCAACATCATAAAGCTGGTCAATCACTTCCAACTGTTCATCAAACTGAATCGTATTTCGCATCCGAATCTTCACATCAAGTCCTCTTTCTTGTCTCTTGTCCTACTATTTTACCAAAAAGAGCAGGATTTTGCTATAATGGTCATATGAACGAAAAAGTATTCCGTGACCCAGTTCACAACTACATCCATGTCAACAATCAAATCATCTATGACTTGATCAATACAAAAGAATTTCAGCGTTTGCGTCGAATCAAGCAACTGGGGACTTCCAGTTATACCTTCCACGGTGGAGAACACAGTCGCTTCTCTCACTGTCTAGGAGTCTATGAAATTGCAAGACGCATCACAGAGATTTTCGAAGAAAAATATCCTGAGGAATGGAATCCTGCCGAGTCTCTCTTGACCATGACAGCTGCTCTCCTACATGACCTTGGGCATGGTGCCTACTCCCATACTTTTGAACATCTCTTTGATACAGACCACGAAGCTATTACTCAAGAAATCATCCAAAGTCCTGAGACAGAGATTCACCAAGTCCTACTACAAGTGGCACCTGATTTCCCAGAAAAGGTAGCCAGTGTCATTGATCACACCTATCCTAACAAGCAGGTTGTGCAACTCATTTCTAGTCAGATTGATGCGGACCGTATGGACTATCTCTTGCGCGACTCCTATTTTACGGGGGCATCTTATGGGGAATTTGACCTGACTCGCATCCTCCGAGTCATTCGTCCTGTCGAAAATGGGATCGCCTTTCAGCGCAATGGCATGCACGCCATCGAAGACTATGTTCTTAGCCGTTACCAGATGTATATGCAGGTTTATTTCCACCCAGCAACACGCGCCATGGAAGTTCTCCTACAGAATCTCCTAAAGCGCGCCAAGGAACTCTATCCTGAGGACAAGGATTTCTTTGCACGAACTTCTCCACATCTCCTGCCTTTCTTTGAAAAAAATGTGACCTTGTCTGATTATCTGGCTCTGGATGATGGTGTGATGAATACCTACTTCCAACTCTGGATGACCAGTCCTGATAAGATTCTTGCAGATTTGTCGCAACGCTTTGTCAACCGCAAGGTCTTTAAATCCATTACCTTTTCACAAGAGGATCAAGACCAACTTGCAAGCATGAGAAAATTGGTTGAGGACATTGGCTTTGATCCCGACTACTATACTGCCATTCATAAGAACTTTGACCTCCCTTATGATATCTATCGTCCCGAATCTGAAAATCCACGGACACAGATTGAGATTTTACAAAAGAATGGTCAACTGGCCGAACTCTCTAGCCTGTCTCCTATCGTCCAATCCCTTGCTGGTAGTCGTCACGGAGATAATCGTTTCTATTTTCCAAAAGAAATGTTGGACCAAAACAGTATCTTCGCAAGCATTACCCAGCAATTTTTACACTTGATTGAGAACGATCATTTTACCCCAAATAAAAACTAGAAGAGGAAATTTATGAGTATTAAACTAATCGCCGTCGATATTGACGGAACCCTTGTCAATAGCCAAAAGGAAATCACTCCTGAAGTCTTTTCTGCCATCCAAGATGCCAAAGAAGCTGGTGTCAAAGTCGTCATTGCAACTGGCCGCCCTATCGCAGGTGTTGCCAAACTTCTGGACGACTTGCAGTTGAGAGATGAAGGTGACTATGTCGTGACCTTCAACGGTGCCCTTGTCCAAGAAACTGCTACAGGACATGAGATTATCAGCGAATCCTTGACCTATGAGGATTATCTAGATATGGAATTCCTCAGTCGTAAGCTCGGTGTCCATATGCATGCTATTACCAAGGACGGTATCTATACTGCCAATCGCAATATCGGAAAATACACTGTGCACGAATCAACCCTCGTCAGCATGCCTATTTTCTACCGTACTCCTGAAGAAATGGCTGACAAGGAAATTGTCAAATGCATGTTCATCGATGAACCAGAAATCCTCGATGCTGCGATTGAAAAAATCCCAGCAGAATTTTACGAACGCTACTCCATCAACAAATCTGCTCCTTTCTACCTCGAACTCCTTAAAAAGAATGTTGACAAGGGCTCAGCCATTACTCACTTAGCTGAAAAACTCGGATTGACCAAAGATGAAACCATGGCGATTGGTGACGAAGAAAATGACCGTGCCATGCTGGAAGTCGTTGGCAACCCTGTAGTCATGGAAAACGGAAATCCAGAAATCAAAAAAATCGCCAAATACATCACTAAATCTAATGATGAATCTGGCGTTGCCCATGCCATCCGTACATGGGTACTGTAAAAGTGAAGAATATACGAAAACCGCTCGGCTGAGCGGTTTTTATATGAATATATCACAATGAGAGTAAATTAATAAATTTAATTGCAGTTGTACAGTTACTTAAATCTTGAGAGTACAAAAAATAGGCATTGCTTTCTTAATTTGTGGTACTGAATTGTAATAAATCACTCTCTATTTCTATATGTTATCTCTTTATAATCTCTTTTAATTTTACGATAATTTCATATACAAAGTATAAATAGGAAAGTCCTTATATCTTTCTTTTGTCTCATTATCCAGTTTATTCCAAAACAAATCAGCTTGTGGTTTCGATTTTAATAGCACTGATGAACCGAAACAAAGTTCATAGTTATCATTACTATTTACTAAAATGTTACTCAGAATCTCCATTTCTTTGCTGTTTAATTTACGAACTCTAGATTTTATTTGAAGGTCATTTATTATAATCATCTCACTATTTTGGGAGTATTTTAAGTTCCAATCAGAAAGACATTGTGCCCAATTAAGCAATAACTCTCTTCTAGCAACATCTTCTGCCTTGTCAGCAGCCATAATTATTTTTATAATAGTGTTGTTAGTACCTTCATATTTCAATTGATTATCAACTAATCTTTGGTAAGAGGAAATAACCGAATTAAAATCACAATTATCTATTTTTAGCCAATCATTTGGTTCTAAAACTTCAAAGATAGAAATGTAGGAAGAATCTTCACCCTCACCTTTCCTACACCAAGGAGTTTCAGTAAAGATATCAATCATAGTTCCGTTCTTATCTATTGTAAAATCATATAAGGCAATAATATGGATATTAGCAATTCTTAGATGAAGTAATTTAGATTCATTATAATCTAAGGCAACCCTCTTCTTTAGAACAAGCCCTGAATTAAGTATATTTAGATTTATTTGAGATTGTTTATCAAAGTAAGTTAAATCCACATCTTTTTGTATTCCCATATTTTCCATGAAGTTTGAGATCTTTAACAATTCCTTTACTTCAGTATCTAAATCACGTGAAGTAATACCCAATATTGACTGTTCATCTAATTCTATTTTACTGTTATCGAGATTGAAATATCCTATTCTTCCAAGTTCTTGAAGTACCTGAGTGGATTTTAAAGCTTTTGATAGCATATTAGGTCTTGTGTAGTTAAAATTGAATTGTTCATTTTTAACATCAAAGGATATTTTAAAGCATTCACCAAAATGGAGTTCTACACTCCCATCAGGAAATCGATGTCTGTTTACATCTTGAAACATATGATTCCCGACTGTAATAATTAGATTAGTATCTTCATATGTTTCAACAACTTTTAATTTATTTTCGACTGGTACTTCAATACCAGTTTGAGGATTTCTATAATAAAAAAAGAGATCGTGTTCTTCCTGGTAGTTAAAGATTTCTCCTTTTCCTTGACCATAAAAATAGAATTTAAGATTATTATCGTCAGAGATATCTTCAACTGAAATACCATCAACATTTATAAAGCTATATTGCTTACGACTATTTGTTATAAAATCGACTAGCATGGGGTACAGTTTTCGTTCGTCTAATTCATGAATCTGTACAGAAAGTTTCTTATTGCTTGTTGTTTTATTTTTTAAATTACTTTTTTTGATTAGTTTTTTTATAGAAAGAGGAGGTAATGATTTATAGTAGATATTTCTTAAATCACAATTGTCACTTAAGCAAACTACGAATAAAACTACACCACCATTTTTTGAATATAATTCTAAATCACTTATGTCTAACAAGAAGGATTTCAAGTTATTCTTCTGTTGCCTTGTAGCTTTAATTTGAACAGGCACTTTACCAAATATCTCACTTTTTTTCTCACTAGAAGATTTAAGAACATGAATCTCACCATCCCAGACTGGAGTTTTATCATTACTATCAAAATAAGTCTGAAGTAAACTATGTCTATTTATGAATGTTGTCAGATATGAAACACCTAATGTCTCAATTTGTCTATTATTTGCCAAACTTTCACCTCAAAAAATAGCTCTATATACTTTATATTATACCATTAACAAAGAAAAACTTATATACTATAATCACAACTATTTAACTTAAACTAAATATTATAAACTTAAAAAATATACAGTAAAATTTCCTGCTATAAATTAAATATATTTATCTAAATTCACATTTTTATCACCAAAAATAAAGTACTTAATTTTCTTATTTTTTAAACTAGCTTTATCAAATCTTAACACAATTAAATAGCTTCAGGAAATAACTTCATCATTAAGATTGTTCATTAATAACTACAAAATAAAATAGACCATCTTACTGATCCACTTTATTCTATATTCACTGAATTTTAGTCAAATTTTGGTCACACTTTGGTCAAAGATTCCAAAAATACTAACCTATTTTAAAAATAAAATTGTGGAAATAGCCATTAAATAAACACTTTAAATTTTCTTTGTCTTTCTTTACATTTCTAAAAATGCCCCCTGCAGGAATCGAACCTGCAACTACTCCTTAGGAGGGAGTTGTTATATCCATTGAACTAAGGGAGCTAGATAAAAACTCTGCTGAAAAAAGCAGAGTTTTTTAGTCGAATTAACGACGGATTTCTTTGATACGAGCTGCTTTACCTTGAAGAGCACGCAAGTAGTACAATTTCGCACGACGTACTTTACCGTAACGAACAACTTCGATTTTTTCAACACGTGGAGTGTGGATTGGGAAGATACGCTCAACACCTACACCGTTAGAGATTTTACGAACTGTGTAGTTTTCTGAGATGCCAGCACCTTTACGTGCGATAACAACACCTTCAAAAATCTGGATACGTTCACGGTTACCTTCGACAACTTTCGCGTGTACACGAACAGTGTCACCAGGACGGAATGATGGGATATCTGTACGAAGTTGACCTTCAGTCAAGCTTTGGATTAATGGATTCATTTTATTCTCCTATCTTTGTCAATCTTGAGGAATCTTCCTCAGCGGATAAACTGTATTTTTGTGCGTCCATTACACACAAGATACAGTTTACCAAATTTCCACAAAAAAGTAAAGAAATTTATAGCAGAATTCCTAAAAAAATCGCAACTAAACCACCTAGGTAGGTCAAAGTCAGGTAAACGTAAAAAACCTTCTTATCGCTTAACAGTCTTTGAAGTTCATCATTCAAGGTCGAAAAAGTTGTCAAACCGCCACAAAATCCTGTTGCTAAAATAGCATAGACTTCCTTAGACTCCACATGATTGTAGAATAATCCAATTAAAAAACAACCCAAAAGATTGGCTATGAGCGTTCCGAATGGCAATTTAGAAGCTTGATTATGGCGGGAAAAGAAATACCGTACCAGGGCTCCAAGACCACAAGCGATTGCAAGATAGACGATTACCATTTCTTCCTCCCTAGAAAATAAGCCAAGAGTAGACCTCCACCAATACTCAAAAGCAAATACATAACTAAACTAAGATAACGCCCAGTATCCAGTAGTTTCACAGCATCAAGCATGAGACTAGAAAAGGTTGTTAGACCTCCGCAAAAACCTGTACCTAGTGCTAAAACCAAGCCCTTACTAGTCCCCTTATAGACCAGATAGCCTTTTACCAGATAAACCAAGCAGAAAATTCCCAGATAGTTGACAAAGAGAGTTCCCCAAGGAAAATCTGGACTGGCTGGTAACCAAGTGGAAACTAGATAGCGAACCAATCCGCCCACCATAGCAGCTAGAAAAATTCCTAGCGGATAAAATTGTTCTTTTTTCATTTGATGTTTTGATCCTGATAATCACGCGAACGTTTGAGTATGTCAGAAAAAGTCGCGACAATAGTTTCCTGATAACGCTTGTCCTCTACACGACTTCTGACCTTTTCAAAAATAACTTCTTCTCTCTTAGTATCTAAAATCGGTTTACCTGAAGCTTTCTTATAGGCAACTACCCCCTCAACCAAATGCATTCGTTCTTCTAACAGCTTGACGATTTGGTCGTCGATTTGATCAATTTCTTGACGAATACTATCTAAATCCATACAGTCTCCTCCTTTATTTGAATTATTGTATCAAAAAGCCACCAAATAGGCTAGTAAAATCCCAACTCTCGATAAGAAAAATGCACTGATTGATTACATCAGCGCACTTTTATGCTTATCCTACTTTAGCAGCCAATTCTTCTGCGAATTGTTCCAAGCGTTCAATATCTTCTTCCTCGGCAGAAAGATCAACTTTAACACACTCTGAACCTTTTTCTGCTCCTGTCGCTACAAAAACGCGGTCAAAGTCATCGACAGCCTTACAGAATTCATCGTAGAAGGTATCTCCTGAGCCGACCACTCCGTAAATTTTGCCATTCAAGTTGAGATCTGCTAGGTCTTCGTAGAAGTCCATCATCTCATCTGGCAATTCACCATCACCATAAGTATAGGTCGCAACGATAGCGATGTCTGCTTCCAAGAAGTCTGAAGCGTCAACAGTTGTACATTCATCAACATCGACATCCAAGCCCAAGTCACGTAATTTGTCTGCTACAATATCTGCAATTTCTTCGGTATTACCGGTCATACTGGCAAATACAATTTTTGCTAATGCCATATCGTCCTCCTCAATTTATCTTTCTCCATTATATCACATCTTTTTCATTTTAAAAATAAAAATTCTTGTGCTACAATGAGATGAGAAAGAATTGAGGTTATTTATGGACATTTGCCATCAAATTTTAGAAAAAATCAAAGAATACGACACGATTATCATTCATCGTCATATGAAACCAGACCCAGATGCTTTGGGAAGTCAAGTGGGCTTGAAAGCTCTTCTCAAACATCATTTTCCAGAAAAAACCATCAAAGCCGTTGGTTTTGATGAACCAACTCTAACTTGGATGGCTGAGATGGATCTTGTTGAAGATAGTGTCTACCAAGGGGCACTTGTTATCGTCTGTGATACGGCGAATACTGCTCGTATCGATGATAAGCGCTATCGTCAAGGTGAATTTCTCATTAAGATTGACCACCATCCAAATGATGATGTATACGGTGACATATCTTGGGTAGATACTAGTTCAAGTAGCGCTAGTGAGATGATTACCCTATTTGCCCAAACAACCCAGCTGGCCTTGTCAGATCGCGCTGCTGAGTTGCTCTTTGCAGGAATTATTGGTGATACAGGCCGCTTCCTTTATCCTTCTACGACTGCACGGACTCTTCGCCTGGCTGCTTATTTGAGAGAACATAACTTTGACTTTGCGGCTCTCACTCGCAAAATGGACACTATGAGCTACAAAATCGCTAAACTTCAAGGATACATCTACGACCATCTGGATGTGGATGAAAATGGCGCGGCGCGCGTTATCCTGAGTCAAGAAGTCTTGAAACAATTCAATGTTACCGATGCTGAAACTGCAGCCATCGTAGGTGCACCTGGACGCATTGACAGTGTGAGTCTTTGGGGAATTTTTGTAGAACAGGCTGATGGCCACTACCGCGTTCGCTTACGCAGTAAAATCCATCCTATCAATGAAATCGCCAAGGAACATGATGGTGGAGGCCACCCTCTAGCAAGCGGTGCTAATTCCTATAGCCTAGAGGAAAACGAAATCATCTACCAAAAGTTAAAAAACTTGCTTAAAAATTGATAAAATACTTGCCAAACTTTTCAGAATCTGATAGACTAGTATGGTAACAATCTATGGCTCGCAAAGAGACCATGGCAGAAAGGAAATATTGCAAAATGAAAAAAGATATCCATCCAGAATATCGCCCAGTTGTCTTCATGGACACAACTACTGGTTACCAATTCCTTAGCGGTTCAACAAAACGCTCTAACGAAACAGTTGAGTTCGAAGGCGAAACTTACCCATTGATCCGTGTGGAAATTTCATCAGACTCACACCCATTCTACACTGGACGTCAAAAGTTCACTCAAGCAGATGGACGCGTGGATCGTTTCAACAAAAAATACGGTCTCAAATAGTGATAAAAAGACAGCTTCGGCTGTTCTTTTTTGTTTCTTGAAATCAACTACTGTTTTCATGTTCAAAACTCAAAAAAACTTTGAACTCTAGCTAGCCACACAATGGTTTCTAGAGAACAAAGTTTTTTCTTGCCTAAAAAGTATAAAAGATATATACTAGCTATATATAGTATAGATTGGAGATATACCATGACTACATCACTTACTAAGCAATACAATTTTAAAATCAATGAATCATCAATGGAACAAGCTAGAGCTATCATCAAGGAAAAAGGAATGACTATGACGGATGCTATTAGTCTTTTTATCGAGCAGATTGTTCTCGAACAAGATTTGCCAATAAAAACTGCAGAAGATTTACACTGTGAACGATTGATTCAGGAGCTACAAGCCCAATCTGAACGCGCCTTAAGAGAATATGAATCCGGACAAGGAACTTCCCTAGATGACATGAGGCTACGATATGACTTATAAAGTGATTCTATCTACTGAAGTGAGTCAGGCAATTGACAGTATCCATAACTACATCAGCACTGTTCTTTTATCACCCCAGTCGGCTAAAAATACTGTAGCCAGAATTTTAGACGGCTTAAAAAGTTTAGAAACTTTTCCTGAAGCTGGCTTTGATGCAGATGAAAAAATAGGACTAAAAATCAACAGTAAGTACCCTACGCGAGGAAAAATTATCGGTCAGTATATCTTGCTTTACTTTATCGACCAAACTCAAAGAGCTGTTTTTCTTTCCCACTTATTCCACACCAAAAGTGACTATGTTACCTTGCTCCAAAGCAAAAATAACAAAAACTCAAAATCATCATTTTAATGTCCACCACTCTCTTAATAACCTTGTACTTATAAGGAACACAGTCTTCATTTTAACTAAAAAATAAAAAAACTTTGCACTCTAGCTAGCCACACAATGGTAACCAGAGTACAAAGTTTTTTTATCTGACAAGATTTAGTCTTCCTTATCTTGACTTTCAGTTCCTTTAACTGCTTTTTTAAATTCAGATAGCATTTTACCGATTGACTCGCCTAGTTCAGGCAATCGTTTTGGTCCGAAGATCAAGAGATCTCCTAAAACGATAATAATCAATCCTGGTGCTCCTATATCACGTAAGATTCCCATTTCTCGCTCCTTTCTGGTTTCGTTTCATAATATATTTGCTGATAGCTATACTCAATTCATAGAGTAAAATCAAGGGGGCAGTCATTGCCAAATCGCTGACAAAGTCAGCTGGTGTCAAGATGACTGCAAGTACCAATAAGATAAAATAAGCATATCGGCGATAAGCAATCAACCATTCTGGTCCAATGAGTCCAATCGACGTCAAAAAAGCAATGATAACTGGCAATTCAAAAATCAATGCCAAAGGCAAGGTCGTTTGAAAAACAAAGGACAGATAATTTTGGGCGGTTAACTGCGTTTCAAATAATCCCTCTCCCAACCCTAATAAAACCTGAAGTAAGGCTGGTGTTACAAAGTAAAAACCAAAAGCCAGTCCAACTAGAAAACAAAGGAAACTAGCTGGAATATAAGCAAAAACTGCTCTAGCCTCTTCCTTCTTTAAACCGGGTTTAATGAAAGACCAGATGTGATAAATTGTGTAAGGCAGGGTAACGGTAAAGGCCATCAGACTAGCCAAACGTATGTAAATCCATAAAATATCATTGGGCCCTAAAACAATCAATTTTTGCTGAAAAGATTGGGTCACATACTGGTAAATCTGGTCTGCAAAAAGCAGAGAGACACAGAATACCAAAAAGAAACAAATGACTACTGCCAATAATCTCTTTCTAAATTCTACCAGATGTTCAACGATTGTCAATTCTTTTCTATCCATTTATTTTTCACCCTGTCTAAAAGTGACAATCAAGACAATGACAACAAAGATTAGCTGGCTAGTCAAACCCTCCCAACTTGGATAAATTCCAAGTAGGTCGATAGTTGGAAAGTCTGTCAGCAGGTGATTTGGTGCCATATTGGTCAACTGAAGAGCATGGACACTAACCCCCAGCATCTTGAAGGCTAGGGCATAAATCATCCAAGTCAGGATAAAGAAGACCTTATGTGGCAGGAAGAATTGACTGGCCTTGTTCATCACAAGGGCAATAATTATCAGAACCAGTAAGGCAAGTGAAATTCCCAAGACAAATTCAAAGCTAGAAATCCTTGGTAAAATCCCAACATAAAAGAGAATGGTTTCTGCTCCCTCACGGAAAACAGCTAGAAAACTGAGAGCAAACATGGAAATAAAAGATCCTGTCTTAGTCACTGTTTCCATTTGTGACTCCATAAAGGTATTCCATTTTTTGACTGAGGATTTGCTGTGGAGCCAGATTCCAATCAAAATCATCATAGCTACTGCAAAAATCCCCACTGCTCCTTCTATGATTTCTCGATTGGAGCCTGATGTTACTGCTGGAAAGGCTATTTGCAGGATGAAAGCAATGACCAGACTGGCCATAATTCCAGTGATAGAACCACCATAAACCCACTTGAGCCCTTTTCGCATCTTGGCTGCTTTCAAGGTCGTCACCAAGGCCATGACGATTAAGAGGGCCTCTACTCCTTCTCTTAGAAGAATCAGCATAGCATCAAAGGCATTGTAACGTGCGCTAGTATCAATTTGTGATAAATCTGCTATCAGTTTTTCTAATTTTTCTTGGTATTCCTTCTCACTTCCCTTGACCATAATCATAGGACTTTCACTTTCCACTCGTGTATAGAGGGAAGGATTGGTCGTGCTAACAGAACCCTCAATCGTTGGCCAAATGGTAATAAATTCCTTCATACTGGCTACTCCTAATGCTTGGTCACCAGCTTGGAATTGTTCCAAAGCCTTCTTCAAAAGGGCAATACCATCTTTAAGACTCAAATCAGAAGATGCTTCTGCAACTTCTTTTCCACTCACAAAATCATCAATAGCCTTTTTTAAGTCCTCAAAGGAAGTCTGGATGGAGTTGAAATCTGTAGGCTCGGTTTCCATACTACTACGCAAGAAAGAAATAGCTGTTTCAACACGGCCATAATGGGCTGTACTATTGTCACGAACCACACTTTCATTGATAGTCCAAGTGGAATTCATTTTCTTAAAGGCTTCACGAACCTTTTCCAAATCTTTGGAGGCAATGGCCTGTTCCAAAGCTTCAAAACGAGGACTTAGGCGGTTGACCAATTTTTCCTTTTCCGCATCTAGGTCAATAGGATTTTGTTCTTTTTCAAAGGCTAATAAGGCTGAAGAAATTTCGGTGAGTTTATCTTCAGTAATCTCTCCAGATAGAGCTAACTTTTTCTTAACAACCTTACCAGCCTCAGAACTGCTGTCTTCTACTCTTTCGAAGTCTGATGCCATCTCTTGAACAAGTTTCTGAGCCTCAGATTGATTCCCATTTTTGACCGCTTTAGAAGCATCTGTGATTTTCACAAAGTAAGAACTCAAGCTTTCTTGGGCACCTGCTGGGGAAAGAATTAAAAATGACAAAGCTAAAACTAGTAACCAGCTTTTAGCCTTCCAATAATTTCTGACCAACGTAGCCTCCTTTCTCCACACCACCAAAGCAAGCAAAGAGTCCACTACCGATGTGAGTGATGTATTCATTCATCTTATCAGTAGCACCTAGATTGGTTTGAACCTTGACAAAGTTATCAGGATCCTTCTGGAAAGAAATGAAGAGCAAGCCTGTATCAAACTGGCCAGTCTTTTCATCAATCCCATCTGAGTAAGAATAAGAACGACGTAAAAGTGGCTTATCCACTTCTTTGGCCAAACGAACATGCGAATCATCAGGCAAAAGACTCAAATCCACTTCATCAAACTCATTCTTCTTACCAAAGGGGGCACCACTTTCCTTATAACGGCCAAATGTATTTTCTTGTTCTTCGAGACTAGTGCGATCCCAGGTCTCTAAAAACATTTGAATCCGACGGACTGCCATATAAGAACCATGTTCCATCCAGTCCTTACTATCAGCCCAGATAACACGGTCAAAGTCTTGCTCCTTGGTTGGATTTGCTGTCCCATCTTTAAAACCAAAGAGGTTACGCGGAGTCTCCATTCGATCTCCGATGGCAGCAAAACCAGACTGACTCCAACGAAGGGTCACTGCATTTCTCCCCTTACGAATGAGATTTCGAATAGCATGAAAGGCAACCTGCTCATCATCTGCACAGGCCTGGATGACAATATCCCCACCAGTATATTTTTCACGCAATTGCTCCTTAGGAAAAGGCGGCAAATCCCTAAACACTTGAGGACGCTTGTTTTCCAAGTTCATCTTTTTCAAGAAACTGGCAGACACACCAAAAGTCAGAGTCAAGCGATGCGGGTTAAGCCCGACTGTCTCCCCAGTATCGCTAGGAGGTAAGAGAGCATTCTGTCCATCTTTTTTGACCAATTCCCCCTCAACCAACTTAGCACTATAATCCGTCCAATCCTTGAATAGTTGGATAATCTTATCTCTATCCGTCGTATGCAAGTCCAAAACGACAAAATAGATATTCTTTTGCATGGGCGTACTAATCCCTGCTTGATGCTTGCCATAAAAAGCAATTTTTTCATTTCCGTACGAGATTTTTTCCTGACTTCCTAGCTTAGGTGCGAAAAAAGCAGAAGCACCAGAGAGTCCTAGCGCTAAACCAGCCCCTCCAATCCCTGCTTTTTTTAGAAATTCTCGACGGTCCATTTTCTTCTCAAAAAACTTTTCGTCTTTTTCAGTCATGACTCTTATTCTCCACTAAGAAATTTACCCATTTGTGACAGAGGTTCACCAAGTTTTGTCACAGCTTCTGACAATTCTTTGGTATCTTCTTTTGTCAAATCAGTATAGAGTTTGTAGTGTTCCTTATCTGTCATGTGTTTATCCAACAAACTATTGACAGACTTGAAGTCTGCTTCCAATTCTTTAACTAGGTTAGCATCTGATTTTTCAAGTAAAGGTTTAAAGAGTTGGAAAATCTTCTCAGCACCCTCAATATTGGCACGGAAGTCATACAAGTCTGTATGAGAATAAATTTCCTCTTCCCCTGTAATCTTGCTTGTTGCCACTTCGTTAAGCAAGTCAACTGCCCCAGTCAGCATAACCTTGTAGTCCACATCAACAGTTGCAATCTTAGCTTTCAATTCCTTGATATCATTGACCAACTGATCGCCATAGCTTTCAGTCCCTTTAGTTGTATTGTCTTCCCAAAGAATACGCTCAATACGGTGGAAACCTGACCAGCCTTCCTCTGTCTTGTTTTCATCCATGTAGTCTGCTAAACGGAAGTCAATCTTGACATCTGACTCACCAAAACTCTCGGCAATCGGTTCTGAACGCTCATAAGACATACGAATCAGTGGATAGACCTTCTTAGCTTCTTCTAACTTACCTTCTTTCAAAAGTTTGACAAAGCCTTCCGTATCTGTCAAGAGTTTATCGATTTGCTCTTGCACAAAAGTCTTATAGTCAGCAGTGGCCTTATCAAGCATTTTTTGCTTGTCTTCAGACAAGGCTGTCACCTTAGATGAATCGGTTGTATCTGCTGATTTTTCAAACCTAACAGCACAAGCTGTCAATAGCAAGGCTGAAGATAAAAGGACAAAACCTAGTTTTTTCATTGTATACTCCTATTGGTTCAGGAAACCTGAATTAATTTTACGTTTCATTATACCATGTTTTCACTCATTTTTCAATAAATTTTCAGACAATTTAATGTTATGAATAGCATTACAAATGCAAAAAACTAAGCCTAGGACAATCTCCAAAGCTTAGTTTGATCTAGTTTCTTAATTTCCAGCGTAATATTTTTGAATTCCTTTAATAATGCCTTCAACTAACTTATCTTGGTATTGATCACTACGGATTCGTTGGTTTTCTTCTGGATTATCCATATAACCCAATTCTAATAACACAGCAGGTTTCGCAGTCTCACGAAGAACAGCGAAGGTGGCTTGCAGAAGTCCAGCATCTCTAGCTCCTGTCTCGGTTAAGAGAGATGAATGAAGGTCAGCTGCCAAACGATTACTTTCACTTATACGGTCTGGATTATTATGCCAGTACTGATTAATCTTGCTCGGGTAACCTGCATCTTCCTTATAAGAATAAGTCTGTATTCCCAGATTCAGTGTTGTGTCATTCCCAGTAGCGTTAAAATGAATACTAATAAAGAAGTCTGCATTCGTTTTATTTACCATACGAGAACGCTCCGTCACAAAGTCAACATCCATATCACTATCACGAGATGTTAAAACTGTATAGCCAAGTTCTTCTAAACGTTTCCGTAATTTACGAGAGACCTGTAGATTCAAATCTTTTTCAGCTATTCCATAATAATAAGCACCTGAATCACGTCCACCATGCCCAGGATCTAGGAAAATAGTTTTACTATAGCGCCCCTTTTCAAATCCTTTTGGAAGTTCTTGCACCCATTTACCATTATCTTTGAAAAAATGGCTGCTTCCATTAATAGTATAAGTTCCAGTTACATAAACGCCATCTTCTTTAAGATAATACCAAGCTTTGTAATCCTGATCATAAATCCACTCTTTGTGAGCCATATAGCCACCAGATTTTAGATAGTAAGAGCCTACCCATTGCTGTTCAGCATAGTGCCCACCTGACTTGAGATAAAACCAGCTAGAGTAGCTCGGATCGTACACCCATTCTTTATCTGCCATAGCCCCACTGGACTTCAGGTAATAATTTCCCTTCCAGGTATTAGCCATCATGGTACCATTTTGATCAAATGCATACCATTTACCATTGATTTGACTCCATTGATTAGACAGATATTTTCCTGAGCCATTGGCGTAGTACCACTTGTTAGCCATCTGATACCAGCTATTTTCAAGTAAGTAACCATTCTTATCAAATAGGTAGCCTTCATAAAGAGTATCTGTAAATTTGACACCCGTTTGACTATAATAAGTCCACTTCCCGTCTTCTTTTACCCAACCAGTTTGTAGCTTAGACTCAGTAGGAAGAGTTGGTTTTGTCTCCTGCTCACTCGAACTAGGAGTCGTTGGCTGATTTTCTGTAGCTACTTGAAAAGGACTTGCAGAGCTAGTAGTTGAACCACCGATAGAGTTATTCGTAGGATGACTAGCATCATTAGCTAAAACTGTTTGGCTAGTGAATCCAAGAAGAGCCAGAGCAAGAATCGTAAATTTCTTATATGATTTCATTTATTTAACCTTTCTAGGGGAATGGAATCCCTGTGTTATTGAGTTCTTTAACTTCCTTGATGAAGGAAGATTTGTTCTACATCATCTAAACTATAATTTATATGACATCATAGAGTGTTTAGCTTATTTAAAGATGTGAAACCTAAAAAGTATGGCTAAGTTGTAACCTTAAAAATTCAATTTCTGAACACCTAATCTCGCTTCAGATAGTTATCGAACAAGTCGAGTAGATTTCATTAAAATCATCTATTTATATTATACACCAAATTTAAGAAAAATTTTTGCAAACATCTAAATTTAAAATAAATCTAGTCCCTAGCTATACCGAATTTTAGTTTACTCTGCCCAGTAGAGATGTTATAATAAAAATAGGAGGACACAAAATGAACAATAAAACTAAAAAGTTCACATTTGCTACAGTTTTAGTACTTTCCTTGTTAGGAGCTGGAACTCTTACATCACAATCAGTAGCTGCTAATGATAGGCTGGTTTCCACTCAAGCGATCAATGGTCAATCCTACAATATCTTAAACTCTGAGGTCACTAGTGCTTCTTCTGGTACTACTCTAGTTGGGATTGAAGGGACTTTCTTAACGCCAGATAAACAGGCTATCTTAGACCGTATCAATGCCATTCGAAAAGAGGCAGCAGATGAAGGTCTAGTTACTAGCTATGTTCCTATCAAATGGTCAACTGCACTAGAAAAAACTGCCTTTGTTCGTGCAGCAGAAGCTTCGATCACCATTGATCACACACGCTTGTCTAGCAAGGATATTTGGACTTCCTGGCCTGCAGGAAATTTCTCCCTTTCAGAAAATTTGGCTTGGAACTACAATGGATTTATGAAGGCCATCCAGCAATGGTATGATGAAAAAGCCGATTATGTTAAATCTCGTAGTGGTGTCAGTGTTACAGGTCAAACTGGACACTACGAATCCTTAATTAACCCAAAATTGACCTATATGGGGCTTGCAGCCTTTGAAAACCCTGTCACTCAAAATGGATGGATTACCGTTGCACAAAGTTTCGGAACAGCATCTGGTGGCTCTGAAGAATTAGCTGGTGGTTATGGAAAGGCCATTCAATATACAGAAGCAAATTCTTCTCAGACTCAAACATTTGCAACTAAGGCGAATCTTTTTGACAAAGACTTAAAGGCTATCGGAACTCATAAAACCAAAAATGAAAATACAAATTCAAGTCAGAAAAATGGGTTCAATCATTCCCAATACTTCGGAAGTTGGATTCAATCAAACGGACATTGGTGGTTTAAACACAATGACGGCTCATACACGAGTAATGGATGGGAAAAAATAAATAGAACTTGGTATCGCTTTGACAACTCTGGCTGGATGCAAACTGGCTGGATAAAATACGGTAGCTGGTACTATCTCGACGGTTCAGGCGCTATGAAGACTGGTTGGCTCAAAGATAATGGTAGCTGGTATTATCTTGATAGCTCAGGTGCTATGAAAACAGGCTGGATGAAAGTATCTGGTAAATGGTACTATGCCTATAGCTCTGGTGCCCTAGCAATCAATACGACGACCCCTGACGGTTATCGTGTTAATTACAATGGGGAATGGGTAGGATAATTTAACTATAACAAAAAGACTCTATACTATCTCACAGTGAGTAATCTTCACTTTCAGATAGTATAGAGATTTTTATTTACCTAGTACAGGTCTTATCTTAGGCATTTATAACAAATTGAAACAAGAGTGGGACAAAAGAGCCTCGTAAAAGGTATTTCAACTTAGTAATACCTTTTTGAGATGCTTTTTGATATGAGCCCATATTTTCTCAATAGGATTGTACTCAGGTGAGTAGAGAGGAAGAGGTAAAAATTTATGCCCAAACTCTTCACATAAAAGTTCTAGCTTCCCCATTCTATGGAATCTTGCATTATCCATAATAATAACTAATGGTGTATTTAATGTTGGTAAGAGAAACTTCTGAAACCAAGCTTCAAAAAAGTCGTTCGTCATCGTCTCTTCGTAGATCATTGGAGCGATTAACTCACCATTTGTTAGCCCTGCAACCAAAGAAAATCCTCTGATATCTTCTTCCAGATACTTTACCCCTTATTAACTGACCTTTTAATGAGCGACCATATTCTCGATAAAAATAAGTATCGAATCCTGTTTCATCAATATAAACAGGTGCTAAGCGCTTTAAACTATTAAAATTCTTAAGAAATAAGGCTACTTTTTCTGGGTCTTGTTCATGGATAGTATAGTACTTTATGGTTACCGAATAAGTCTAATGAAAAAATTCCGATGATAGTTCTAAATCACAATAACCGCTTGGGTTCCATGATCCAACTCCAGCAAGACATCTATACTTGTATAGAAAATCCTGCCCTGAATAAGGGGATGTAAATATTGCTTTCCTCCAAAATGGTCATAGTTTTACTGGCAAATCTAACATATCACGGATAAATTAACAAGGGATTTCTGAATTGCTAAACTTTTTCTTTTCTTATAGCATACTTTAAGATTTTCTCTTTGAGAAAGATATTTATAAGAAAAAGGCTCGTATTTTTATCTATTTTCAAAAAATCTCAAAAACTAAATTGAAAGAATTTTTAGAAAATTTTTGTTTTTCTCTTTACAGTTTAAAAAAATTCTGCTATAATGGCTCATGTAATAAAATATGACAACAAAAGGAGAACGATATGACATCTGCTAAAGAATATATCCAAAGTGTGTTTGAAACTGTAAAAGCTCGTAACGGGCACGAGGCTGAATTCCTCCAAGCTGTTGAAGAATTTTTCAACACTTTAGAACCTGTATTTGAAAAACACCCTGAGTATATCGAAGAAAATATCTTGGCACGTATTACTGAACCAGAGCGCGTGATTTCTTTCCGTGTTCCTTGGGTTGACCGTGATGGAAAAGTTCAAGTAAACCGTGGCTACCGTGTTCAATTCAACTCAGCTGTTGGACCATACAAAGGCGGACTTCGTTTCCACCCAACTGTAAACCAAGGAATTTTGAAATTCCTCGGATTTGAACAAATCTTCAAAAACGTCTTGACTGGACTTCCAATCGGTGGAGGAAAAGGTGGATCAGACTTCGATCCTAAAGGTAAAACAGATGCTGAAGTGATGCGCTTCTGCCAAAGCTTCATGACTGAATTGCAAAAACACATCGGACCATCACTTGACGTACCTGCTGGTGATATCGGTGTTGGTGGACGTGAGATTGGTTACCTTTACGGTCAATACAAACGCCTTAACCAATTTGATGCTGGTGTCTTGACTGGTAAACCTCTTGGATTTGGTGGTAGCTTGATTCGTCCAGAAGCAACTGGTTACGGTTTGGTTTACTACACTGAAGAAATGCTTAAAGCTAACGGCAACAGCTTTGCTGGTAAGAAAGTTGTTATTTCAGGTTCAGGTAACGTAGCCCAATACGCTCTTCAAAAAGCGACTGAACTCGGTGCAACTGTTATCTCTGTATCTGACTCAAATGGTTATGTCATCGATGAAAATGGTATCGACTTTGATCTTTTGGTAGATGTTAAAGAAAAACGTCGCGCTCGTTTGACTGAGTATGCAGCTGAAAAAGCAACTGCAAGCTACCACGAAGGTTCTGTATGGACTTACGCTGGAAACTATGACATTGCGCTTCCATGTGCTACTCAAAACGAAATCAACGGTGAAGCAGCTAAACGTTTGGTTGCTCAAGGCGTTATCTGTGTATCTGAAGGTGCTAACATGCCAAGCGATCTTGATGCCATCAAAGTTTACAAAGAAAATGGTATCTTCTACGGACCTGCAAAAGCTGCCAACGCTGGTGGTGTAGCCGTTTCAGCCCTTGAAATGAGCCAAAATAGCCTTCGCCTTTCATGGACTCGTGAAGAAGTTGATGGACGTCTCAAAGACATCATGACAAACATCTTCAACACAGCTAAAACTACTTCAGAAACATATGGTCTTGATAGAGACTACCTTGCAGGAGCTAACATTGCTGCCTTTGAAAATGTAGCAAACGCTATGATTGCACAAGGTATTGTTTAAGATTTATTTGCTCAATCCTCAATCACTACGATTGGGGATTTTTATGTTGAGTTCAAAAAATGCACCATTAACAGTGAGTTTTAACATCAGAATTTATTTTACTTTCATTAGGGCAGATGACAAACATTCAACAATCTCATCAACTGCTTCATCTATGTTTATAGTTCCTTCATCATTCAACATCATGGGAATAAGATAAGAAAAACTCAATGCTAAGATGTAACGAACAATTCTTTCATTTGACCAATTTAGAATAAGTCCTTTTTCTTTAAATTGATTTAAAACAGGGCTAATTGGTTCTATTATAGATTGAACAATAATATTTCCTAACTGGATAGAAAGATTTTTATCAATAAAAGAACGCCCCAAGAGAATTTTAACATGCATTTGATTCTCCTGAATGAAAAAGAGCCTATCTCGAACAATACTTTTTAAAAAGAAGGGAAAAGTTTCTTGATCTACTGTGAATTTTTTTTCTGAGAAATCCGCAATTACTTCTGGAATAACCTGTTCTAGAAAAGTAGATAAAATGGCTTCTAAAATACCTTCCTTTGTTTTAAAGTAACTAAAAACAGTTCCTTCTGACACTCCAGCGCGTTCGGCAATAAGGCTGGACGTTGTATTCTCAAATCCCATTTCAGAAAATAATTTTAAGCTTGACAATAATACTCGACGTTGTTTCAAGCTCAAGTTGCTAACTTCTAACGTCTGAGCATACTTTTGTTCTAAACTTTCCATCGCTAGCACCTCTCTTCTACTCTCTTACTTTTACGACTTTTTTGCCTCGACTATGTCCCATTTTCAGACTACGATAGGCTTCTCTAACTGACTCTAGAGAAAAGTCATACACTTGATCAATTTTCAGCTGAACCTTCCCGTCTGAGACCATTTCAGCTAAAGTGCTAAAATCATCATATGTGGAATGTCTCGGACCAGTAAACTGAGCACCTTTTATCATAACATAGGGCGAAGGGACTAATGTCCCAATAGCTGTCCCCTTCAAGCCTAAACTAAAAGCCAATCTAACATAATCAGATCCATAACAATCCAAAAATTTTGTAATAGGCGTTGGACTAGCTGATAGAAGAGCCTTCTTGATATTCTCTTCGTAACTTACTGGTATGGCACCTAAAGACTCCAGATACTCTGCATTTTTCTTACTTGCGATTCCGATTACTTTCGCCCCCTTAGCAACTGCATACTGTACTGCAATACTTCCAATACCTCCTGCTGCAGCTGAAATAACAACAGTATCTCTTGAATTTAAACCGATTCTTCTAAAAGCCCCACCCACAGTTAGAGCAGCTACTCCCATAGTAGCTGCGTGAGTCATATCGATCATCTCTGGTTTCAATACAATTTCTGATTCATTGACACAAATTTCTGTTGCTAAAGCTCCCCTCTTAGTTCCCAAACCAGGATCGCTAATCATTGTTCCAAACACCTTATCTCCTACTGAAAACCTAGTTACTTCATTTCCAACTTCTGTAATAACTCCAGAAAAATCTCTCCCCACACCACTTGGAAATAAAGATGATTTAGATTCAAACCAACGACTTGGTTTCCTTAATTTCATTATAAAAGATAGAAATCGAAGGGGTTTCGCTCCCTCAAAAGTTTTATAATCAATAGGATTTAAACCAACAGCATGAACTTCTACTCTCACCTGATTTACATCCAAGGCTGTAGAGTCGATCTTCAGCAAATCCAAGACCTCTTCGTTACCGAAACGACTGTACTCTATTGCTTCAACAACCATTTTCTTTACTCCTTAATTTCACAAAAATTGAGTGAACACTCATTTTTATAAATTATACTCTTAATTTGTAAGAAAATCAATATTATCGTTTGATAACGATTTATGACATGATACAAATATCCATCATTTCGATTTACCAATATGATTCTTTCAATCTAACTCTCCTCACTTTTAAAGATCCCTTTCCCTTTTTTGCCCCTTTTAGAATAAAAAGAAAAACCGCTACTCCTAAGAATAGCGGTTTAATCATGTTTTTAAGCTACTAATGTAGTCGCTCTATTATTTAATTTTAAATAGTAAACTATGATATAAATCAAGCTACTAAAGATGAAGTTATGGTATACTAGTGATAATAAATAGTTATCGGTAGGAGAAAAAATGAACTTAACTGACTATAAAAGTGAAATAGCTAATATTGTTGATAAATTAAGGAAAAATCAAATAGCTGTATTTTGTGGAGCAGGAGCCACATATGATTTCACAGGTAAATCATGGAAAGATTTATTCGAATCAGAATTTGAAATTAACGATAAAGAAGAACCAAATTTTTATAAGTTTGCCCAGTTTTACGAACTCCATATGAGTAGATCTTATTTAGAAACCAATATTTCAAACGCCTTCTCCAAAAAAGTTACAACAACAAATTATTCAAAACATATTAAAGCATTATTGCAATTACCAATAACTGAATTTTGGACTACCAATTTTGATACCGTCATCGAATCTATGATTGAAAACGAGACACAGTTGATTCCGTCAGTTATCTACAATAGTGAAAATTTAGTAAAAATAAATGAAAATAAAAAATACAAAGTCTTTAAAATGAATGGATCTTTGACAGATACAAAATCCATGGTTATTACAGAAAATGACTATAATAAGTATTTAGTTGAGCAACAAGTATTATTTGAACAGCTAAAACGTGAACTAATACTAAATTCGTTTATTTTTATAGGTTATAGCTTTTCTGATAACTTAGTATTGAATTGTTTATCTGAGATAAAAAGAAGTCTTCCACATTTGAATAATTTCCATTATCGTGTAGCTGTTAAAGATACTGAACATCCTGAATTTGATAAAATTGAAAAGAGATATTTTGAAAACAGTTATAATATAAAGACTATATATGTAGATGATTTCAATGAAATTGATGATTTTCTAAACCATTTACATCAGCTTTATAAAGAAAAAAATATTTTTATTTCAGGATCTTTTAGAAATTTTTCTACTGAAGAAGAAAATTATGCTAATAAGCTTTGCAAGGCGCTTGTTGAGAAACTACTTGATAATGGTTATAATATTTATAGTGGAGATGGTAAGAGATTAGGTTCCTATATTATTTCCAATTCTGCAAGAAAATTAATGGGATTGAGCGAACAATATATTCATAACAAACTTACCATTATGCCATACATTGATCACACATTTAAACATAAATCTGCTAAAGACGAGGAAAGAGTATTCCTTATTGAAAAAATGATATCTAATTGTTCAACTAGCATATTTTTATATGGTCAATCTGAAGAGGGAACTCATAGTGAAGGGGTGCTTACAGAATTTCAAGTTTCGCAAGATAATGGACTCAATGTGATTCCATTAGTATCAACAGGTTTCTCAGCTGAAAAAATTTTTACTACTTTAAAGGAAAATAATCTCCCCTATTATTTGGAACGATATGAGAGTAAACTAAATAGTAATGATATAGAAGATATTACTTCTACTGTTATTGAGATTCTTAAAGAAATAAATAGAAAACCCTAAGGGGTTGGGCAAAAAGTCTTTAAAACCAGAAAAACGCATAATATCAAGACTTGAAAAACGTTGATACTATGCGTTTTATTGTGGGAGGATTTACTTCATTGTCTGAGGAAATTGACTTTTTGCCCAGCCTCTTATTTATAAAATGAATTTAGCAGTAAAAGAGATAAATTTTCTAAAATTTGTAGTTCCCTTAAATCTGTATTGATATTTAACTTTGTGAATGAATATAATTTTTCAAAGCCAAAATAATAGTAACTAGGAATTTGAGAGAAATCCTTCGTCGATTTAATATACGTATAAAGTAAATATAGTATTGTCATTTTAGAATTGTAATTACTTCTATCCATAGATAAATATAGAATAATTATTTCGGTTATATAGTTGTCTTGACAATTATTTGCATAATATTGGAATGTCTTATCGTATGTTTTCTTCAATAAATCATCTGTGATTTTTGAAACAATGTGATATGCAGTAAATATGCTTTCATCACTATTAGAAATAAATTTACATACAAATTCTAAAAGAAATTGAAAGTTTTTTGGGATTTGATTAATAGACATATTGTAAAATATTGGGAATATAGATACCTCATTCTTTAATTTACGTTTCCATAGAATATTTAATTCTCTATTGCAGTAATCTCCTTTTTGGAAACTTTCACTTATGATTATAACAGCATATTTAATGTTACTGCCGCCTGCTCCATTCTTTAAGTTGACATCGAATCTATTGTCACCTAAAAAAATATCTTTTCTGTCATACCAAACCTCAAATCCAAAACTTAATAGATGATTTAATATTTTTTCGGCAATTGTCTCTCTATCCTTTATACTGAAACATAGAAAAATCACATTTAAACCTCCTACCGATAACTATTTATTATCACTATACAAAGCACCTAAATAGGTTTATAATAGCATGATTATTAATAAAGGAGATTTTTATGGATTATAAACTTATTTCTACTTACTTAGATTATTGTAAAACTCATAAGCGTTTGAGTTCACACACGATTCGCGCTTATAAGAATGATCTTATGCAATTTTATAACTCAGACTATGATAATGTCGAATCCTATATAGAACAGTTGACACAATCTAACATAAAAACGAATACATTAAGAAGAAAAATTGCTTGTATGAAGGTGTTTTATAACTATCTAAAATACCAGAACATAATTGAAGAGAATCCCTTCAATCAATTACGCTTTCAATTTAGAACTGAAAAAATATTACCTAAAACGATTCCGTATGATATTTTGAAAAATATTTTTTTATATTTAGAGCAGAGAGTAGTTCTATCTAAAACTGATTATCAAAAACAACACGCTGAAAGAAATCTACTAATTATTTCCCTTTTACTTTCGACAGGGATCAGAATTTCTGAACTTTGCCACATTCATCTCAAAGATATTAATCTTTCCAACAAGACACTCCATATTATAGGAAAGGGTAAGAAAGAACGTATCCTATTTTTAGGAGATCAAAAAACATTCAATTTATTAGAAACATATATAAATAAAACAAGAAATGAATCAAATGATTTCTTATTTCCAGGGAAACATTCACTTAAACCATTGTCAGAGCAAAGTGTACGTTTAGTTATTAAGAGAATCGTTGAACAAAATAACTTTTCTAGAACTATTACACCGCATATGTTTAGACATAGCTTTGCGACAATGCTTCTAGATAGTGATGTAGATATTCGATATATTCAGCAAATTCTTGGACATAGTTCTATATCAATCACACAAATCTATACTCACGTATCTCATTCAAAACAAAAAGAAATACTTAGTTCTTTTAATCCTGTATCAGCAATTCATTCTGAAATCGAATAAGAGAACTTTCCAAAGTCTACAGTTCAGTTCATCTAAAATTAATTTTTGTAGTTCGACTTTAGTTAATAAATCTTATACTCAACAAAAGCAACAAACATACAAAACCTCACTTTGAATCAGCATTTATACTATATTCCGTATTAAAACTCCATAATTGTTTTCTAAAATACTGTCTTCAAATATTCTTAAATATAATAAAAAGAGATTGATAAATGAACTTAATTACTGTAAAAGCGAATCAAATCCTCCCACAATAAAATAAATTGAGAAATCTATTTCCTACTTAGGTAAATTTCTCAATTTATTTACTTATTTTTATATTGAAAATTTGGTAAAAAGATTATCTACATTGTTTCCCATAAATATATAATGTGATCTATTTCCAATAGGTTACTACACTCTTATGATCTTATACTTCATTTTTAGTATTTAAATGACTACTTATTATAAAAATTCCAGTAATAAATAAGGCGATTCCTAGACGAACAAAGTTAATCGATTGTTCTTCTCCTGTTTGGGGTAAATTTTTTACTTCCGATACTATTTTTTTAAAATTAGTTGATGCTATAAAAGCTGATTTATATTCATTAAATTTACTGTAAAGTAGTTCAGGATTCTCCTGATTTTTAACATCAACTACACTATCTTTAGAATTATCCTCTATATTTTCAATAGTCTTTCCAAAAGTATCTTGTGATTTAACTAAAATCTTTTTCTGTAAATTTTCGTCAGAGAGTGGAATATCTTTAGGGATTTGATTTGCAATTGTTTTAAATTTGACTGTATCCTCTTTAATATCCATAGTTTGCATTGAATTTTCTGGATTTATAATATTTTTATTATCATTTTCAAATTCTCTTTTCGGCTTCTCATCAGTTTTTCCAAAATAGAGATAATCGTAAAGTTGTTGTGCAGTTATTCCTCCACCAACCCAACCAGAAATAGTTTTGCCATTTTTAAAATAAATAATTGTTGGTGTTCCAGGAATACCGATTGTTTTAAAAATGAACTCTTTAGCAGAATCATCAAAATCCTCACCATCTATATCGTAATATTCTAACTTTTTATCAATCAGCATATTAAACTCTTTCAATACTCCAGAAAATTCACGACAATGATAACATGTCCCTCTTCCAAAATATAAAGTATGTTCCGAATCTTCTGAAGTAAATATCTGACGAACTTCAGCAATACTAATTTTATTAAAATCAGACACATTTGAAGCGTATTCTTCAGATGTAACTGATTTCATATCTTCAGTTTCTTTCTGAATAATTTCTTTCGTAGATTGCTGAACGTTACTTTCATTTCCTCTATCGCTAGACTTTTGTTCAGTTTATGATATTTTTTGCTCTGCAGCATAGAAACATCATTTGCTTTCAAAATAATGGTTAACACAATCATATTTATTTGTTACAAATATTTCTTAACTACCTCCTCTCTCATGCTACATAAGCGTTCTATTCGTGTGTCCTTTTTTTATGAACAATAGTCACCATTTATATTTTCATACTACCATCCTATCAAACAAATAATCAATAGATACAATTCTACTTTCAATTGTTCACCTTTCACTCCACTTCCATTATAGAATCTTCCTGACTACTATAGGATTGACTAACTTCTCATGATTCTTTATTAGCATGATGTCAGCTCTCAGCAGAACCTCACCTCAATAGATAAGTCGCACATCTTTTCTTGTACACTCTCGTGATTTAAATATATAGATTAGGTATACCTATTTGTGCTTCAGAGTGTAAAGCCACTTTATCCTCTAAACGTGTCTTACTATAACATTCCTGTTCTTTAAGCCACGATTTCGCTATGCCTTCTTCTTCCCGCTACCTCACGATAGTCAGGCTTGAGAATCGCTATTGGGTTCACCGGTAGCAGGTGCCCACCTAGGACTTACACCTCAGATATACGACATGCCCGTCGTACCTCAAAAAAGAAAGGACGAATTTCGTCCTTTCTCGATCTTAGATTTTCTTCAACTCACTACAGTTGACAATAAGCCAAAGGATAGCTAATAACCTATTGAAGTGTCAAACGTTGCTAACTCCATTGATCTTCAAATTTAAATAGGCACATTATCGGAGTTATCAGTAAGAAAAAATCTAACCAGTTCAAATAATTCATAATATAGGATATAATACCAGCCATAACGAAAAGGTACAAAGCTGTACGATATCCTCTCTTTTGGTTTTTATCAGCCTTGGTGTTAAAAATAATGTACACACAACAAATTGCAATGAGTATAAGCTGAATCATAGTTTCATTTAACATATTAACACTCATTCCTTTTTAAAACTATTTTGGTGGTCTCAATCCATAAGCTACAAAGCCACCTACTATAGCGCCTCCTGCTGCGCAAATAAAGTAAGCTTGGGGGCCTCCAGCAATACAAGATTGTCCTGCCTGAAATGCACCCGACAAGGCTCCTACAAGTACATCTCCTCCCAATCCACCTCCAGAAATATTACTTAATTCTTGATTATCTACTATTTTGTAATTAAACATAATTTCTATTCCCTTCTATGGCCAAAGATTATCAGCAATTGCAGTAATAGAACCACCAATTTTAGCTCCAGCCCAAGCACAGCCAGCAGTCATAGCCCATGTGGAACCACCAGTAAGGAGTCCTCCTACCCCACACATAGCAACTCCGATACCTGCTCCATAGACAGCTCCTTTTCCTACTGTTCCCCAATCAGTTCCTCCCTCAATGCTAGCCAGCATTTCAGTATCCAAAACATCAAATTGAGTCGTTGTTTTTGTTTCCATGAGGAATACCTCCGTATTAATATTAATTATTTTTGTCGGATTGCAATCTTGACAAGTTTAGTATACCAGAGAAAACACGAGTTTTACCGTAAAGTCTTTAAATGTACGATTTTCATCACGAAACGTATTTTTTTCATAATTTGTAACCATTCATGATTAAAAATATGCCGTTAAAAATGGTGTTAACTAATTTTCAAAATCAAAAACACCATTCAAGATATTATATGAGCCATTTAAGATTTGAACAATTTTTCTACCTATTTTTTTGTCATAATAGTCTTGTAAATAAAAAGAAAGGATTTGACAAATGACATCTTACAAACGAACCTTTGTCCCTCAAATAGACGCTAGGGACTGTGGAGTTGCCGCTTTAGCGTCTATTGCCAAGTTTTATGGTTCTGACTATTCCTTAGCTCATTTGCGAGAACTAGCTAAAACAAATAAAGAAGGAACGACCGCTCTTGGTATCGTCAAAGCAGCCAAAGAAATGAGTTTTGAAACAAGAGCCATTCAAGCGGATATGAGCCTCTTTGAAATGGAAGACATACCTTATCCTTTTATCGTTCATGTTAATAAAGAGGGCAAACTACAACACTACTACGTTGTCTATAAAAATATAAAAGACCATCTTATCATTGGTGATCCTGCCCCTAATATCAAAGTAACAAAAATGACCAAGGAGAGATTTGCTTCTGAATGGACAGGTGTAGCTATCTTTCTGGCTCCAGCTCCCAGATATAAACCTCATAAGGATAAAAAAAACGGATTGATGAGCTTTCTCCCCTTAATTTTCAGGCAACGTTCACTTATTTTTTATATCGTGTTATCTAGTCTCTTGGTGACTCTTATCAATATTGGCGGCTCTTACTACCTTCAAGGGATTTTAGATGAATACATTCCTAATCAGATGAAATCAACCCTAGGTATTATCTCCATTGGCCTGATTATCACCTATATCCTGCAACAGATGATGAGTTTCTCACGAGATTACCTCTTAACTGTACTTAGTCAGCGATTAAGTATTGATGTTATTCTTTCTTACATTCGCCACATTTTTGAACTCCCCATGTCTTTCTTTGCGACACGGCGAACTGGTGAGGTCATCTCTCGTTTTACAGATGCCAATTCAATCATTGACGCTCTAGCTTCGATGATTTTGTCACTCTTCCTTGATGTCTCTATCTTGATCATTATTGGTAGTGTACTCTTGGTACAAAACACCAACCTCTTCCTTATTTCACTGATTTCAGTTCCTATTTATATCATCATTATTTTTGCTTTTATGAAGCCCTTTGAGAAGATGAATAATGATGTTATGCAGAGCAATTCCATGGTAAGCTCTGCTATTATTGAAGATATCAATGGTATAGAAACCATCAAATCCCTAACCAGTGAAGAAATTCGATACCAGACGATTGACAGTGAGTTTGTGGATTATTTGGACAAATCTTTTAAACTTAGTAAATATTCTATCCTACAAAGCAGCCTTAAACAGGGAGCTCAACTCATCCTGAATATTGTTATCTTGTGGTTTGGTGCTCAGATAGTTATGACAGGTAAAATTTCCATTGGACAATTGATTACGTTTAACACACTCTTATCTTACTTTACTAATCCCTTGGAAAATATCATCAACCTCCAAACAAAACTTCAGTCTGCAAAGGTAGCCAACAATCGTCTTAATGAAGTTTACTTAGTCGAATCTGAGTTCAAAAACACTCAGACCTTAACCGATTCACAGTTTCTGACTGGTAGTATTTGTTTTGAAGACATTTCATATAAATATGGTTTTGGACGCGACACCCTAAATAACATAAATCTAACTATCAAACAAGGTGATAAGGTCAGTATAGTGGGAATTAGCGGATCAGGGAAAACGACCTTGGCTAAAATGATTGTCAACTTCTTTGAACCTTACAAGGGACGAATCACTATTAACAACAATGATCTCAAAATGATTGATAAAAAGGTTCTTCGACAACACATCAACTACCTACCTCAACAAGCTTATATTTTTAGTGGATCAATCTTAGAAAACCTGACCTTGGGAGCTAATCAAATGATTAGTCAAGAAGATATTATCAAAGCCTGTGAGATAGCAGAAATTCGCCAAGACATCGAACAAATGCCTATGGGATACCAAACAGAACTATCAGATGGAGCTGGATTATCAGGTGGTCAAAAACAACGGATTGCTTTGGCTAGAGCCTTACTGACTAAAGCTCCTGTTCTTATTCTTGATGAAGCAACCAGCGGACTTGATGTTTTAACTGAAAAAAAGGTTATTGAAAATTTGATGGCCATGACTGACAAGACCATCATCTTTGTTGCCCATCGTCTTAGTATATCTGAACGAACTAATCAAGTCATTGTCCTTAACCAAGGGAAAGTTATAGAAACTGGTTCTCATCAAGAATTGATTACCAAACAAGGTTTCTATTATCATCTATTTAGCAAATAAGGAGACTTATCATGAACCCAAAGCTATTTAAAAGTGCAGAATTTTATCAGCGCCGCTACCATAATTTTGCGACACTCTTAATTGTACCATTAGTCTTATTACTAAGTTTCTTGCTTATCTTCTCTCTATTTGCCCAAAAAGAGGTCACCGTCACATCGAGAGGAGAGATTACACCAACTCAAGTCATTGCTTCAATCCAATCAACTAGCAATAACACCATAACAACTAATAATCTGTCCAATAACCAATCGGTCAAAAAAGATGACGTCGTTATCAAATACGCTGAAACAATGGAGAAATCCCAAAAACAAGCTCTTGAAACACAGCTAGCTACCCTAAATCGGCAAAAAACTGCAATCGAGACTCTCAAAGAAAGTCTGTCACAAGGAAATAACCTCTTTACAGGAGAAGATGAGTTCGGTTATATTAATACCTTTAACAACTTTATCACACAATCTCAAGATATAGAGTTAGGCATCTCTAAAACCAATGCAGAGGTTAATAATCAACTAGCTTTAGCAGGAAATACCGCCACTGCTATAGAGAAACAAATCAATTATATCTACAAACAAATAGCAGAGTATGAGGAACTTAGTCAAGCTATCACTAATAAAAGTTCGACTTTGTCGGCTAGCAATCCACACAAAGCTACTTTAAATTCCTACTTAGTCCAATCCCAGCAACAATCTCAGCAAGGATTAGCTGATCAATATCTTTCTCAAATTAATCAGAGTATCTCAAGTCTAAAATCCTCTATCGCTAGTCTTAATATTCAACGAGCAGGTACAGGAAGTGTTGCGACTTACGATAGTAGTTTAGGAACCAAAGTAGAAGTCCTACGAACCCAATTTCTACAATCGGCATCTCAACAGCTGACAACTGTTGAAACACAAATCACAGAGATGACAGCTCAACTTGGGCAAGCAAATGTTAACTTTGAACACAACACTATTAAAGCCCCAGGTACAGGAATCATTCATTTAAATAATGAATTTGATGGAAAAACTCTAATTCCAAACGGTAGTGAAATCGCCCAAATTTACCCCAATATTCAAGAAACTAAAGAGGTACTTATTACTTACTATGTCACTTCTGAGTATGTCCCTTTACTTAAAGAAGATCAGGTCGCACGTCTTAAACTAGAAAAAATCGGAAATCAAAGTATCACAATAATTGGGAAAATCCATTCTATTGATAGAACAGCAACAAAAACTGAACAAGGAAATCTTTTTAAAGTGACTGCACTAGCCCAACTACCAGATAAAGACAGTAACATCATACAATATGGTTTACAAGGCCAAGTAACGAGTATCATTGATAAAAAAACTTACTTCGATTACTATAAAGATAAAATCCTCAATAACTTATAGATAACACTTTATGATTATATAGATACCTTTTGGGATTTTCAAAAAAATTTTTAAATATATTATTTTATAATTAGTATATAAACGAAGGAGGTCTAAGAAATGGACAAAAAACAAATATCTCTAAAAAAATTTCCAACAATAAGTTCTGAAAACCTGTTAAAGATTTATGGAGGAAACCTCTGGAAGGATTTTGATAACCTTATACTTAAGATAAACAGAAACTCCCGATTTTTTAACTAGTCAAAGCTTTTATAAAAAACATTGTACATTATTTCATAATTGTCAACTGTAGTGGTTTTTTTATCGGTAAACCTCTGTTGTGAGAACTCGTGGAATCTCTATAGATAACCTAGGCCAAAACTACTTCTAACTATCAAAAAACAATTAGAAAACCATGACAATGTATAAAGATTATAATGCAAATCAATTAAGTTTGGAAGTAAATTTTACCTATGATATTCCAGCAACTCACAAAGCTAGAATGATTAGCCTCTCTGTGGACAGTATCCCTAGCCAAATGTTATTGGAAGAAACCTCTCACACTGCTCGCCCTGACTTCCATCAAGCTATACTCATGAAGATGATCCTGTTCACTTATGCTCATCAAGTGTTCTCTGGACGTAAAATCGTTCAAATGAACGAGGAAGTGATTCCCATGAATGCTTGAACAAGGACTCCTGTATTAGCTGTAAAACGATCAATAACTACCGTTAAAATAAGATATTTTAGGTACAGATGAAAATTTATAAAATTTCAATAGTAATTATTGTCAAATACAATAATACTGATAAATTAAATTAATGAATCTTATAAATTTTATACAGAAACATATCATTTTTTACAGCATAAGATTTATGTGATAACCATATTCTAAAATCTAATTTCAAAACTAGAACTATTTCGTATTTAAATGTATATAAAGTCATAACAAAAGAGTCCCCCTTAAAATATTCTATAGAATATTTTAAGGGGGACTCTTTTAAAGTTCTATTTCCAAGATCTGTGTAAAGACATAATTTTTACTTGTGGTTTTCAAACATACATTTGGATAAGATTTTAAAATTCTCCGAACATTGGCCAATCCTATACCCCGACCTTCTCCTTTTGAAGAATTGTCACGCTTGAATATATCTCTCAATTCTATCTCTCTTTCTAAAGTAGAATTTTTTACAATCATGACTAATTTATTCCATTCTGTATCTTCAAGAAAACAAATTGCTATTCCTCCTTCTGCTGCGGACTCTATAGCATTATCTAACAAGATAGAAGTAATTGTTAAGAAGTCAATTTGTTCCATATTTTTTATAGAGAACTGTTCACTAATCTCCAGGGAAACTGGAATAGATAAGTTTTGGGCCTCCGATAACTTAGATAATAGTAAACTCTTTAGCGCCAAATCATTGATATTTCTTAGATGTGCTACATCAAAACGCTTGCCTTTTAATTTTTCACCAGAATTTTTCAAAACACTATCATAAACTTGAGAAACCAGATTAATATCTTTTTGATCTATACCTATTTTTAAGCTTGACAAAATATTAGCATAATCATGTCTGAAGCCTCTAATTTCTTGATACAACCCTTCAACTTGTTGACTATAATTGCTAAGATTTTGCAATTGAATGTCTTTTTGTAGAACGACTTTCTCCTGTAATTCTTGAAGTAATTTTCTATCCAATAGATTAACAAAACAAATAAACAATAAAAAGTAAACTGCTGTCAATAATTCTTTATAATCCAACATTCTATCCCAACTTACTTTATCACTGTAGTTTATATAAGGTGGTAAGATAAAATAGGCTAGCATTAAAATATCCGCAGTAATTAAAATAAATTTTGTCTTTCTATCCAAGTTCTTTATTTTTAAATGACTAAAATTATATCGAAAGAGACTAATAAGAAATAACACAATAATTTCAGCTAATAAAGAGAAAATCATTGTTCCTAGATTAGTTTCATATAGTCTATACAATATTGGAATCTTAGAAATTATAAAGTAACCTAAGAAATTTTTGATGACATCCCAAAATCCAAGTGGAAATAATGAGTAAAAAAGTAATAAAGAAACCTTACTTCTTAATTTACCAATAGACAAAGTATATAGGATAAAAAAGGTAGGATAAAGCAATAATGACCCAAGAAAGTAAAATTCAGTTGATTTAAATAAAACAATAAATAGTAATGTTAAAAGATGGAACAGAATAATGGACATTACTACTTTTTTCAGATTTAATCTCTCACCTACAACCCTAGCATGGATACATAACAATAGAAAAACACCTAAAATATTTAAAAAAATATCATCTAAATCTCCTTAGTCATGAAGTCTTTCGATAGCTTTCATAAGTGGACGAATTTTTAATCTAGAGACAATACAAGAGGATCCGTTCTGAAAATGAACTATCCGGTTTTCTTTATCAATTAAAGATATATTATAAGGATTTACGATAAATGATCTATGACATTGAAACAAACGTGGTTCCTGTTTAAGAATATCTGACAATTGTCCATAAAATTCAACTATGTCTCGTTTTGAATAGAGAGTCAACTTATGAGCAATTGTTGATGTTTCAATATACAATAAATCTTTAAAAGGGACTTGAATTTGAGCTTTGGATCCTGTAAATATAAAAGAGTCCTCAGATACTGTTCTTCTTTGATTATCGCTAACACTTAAAATAACATTTTCAATTCGTTTGATAAATAATGGTTCAGGTAATTCTTTATCAATGAAATCAATAGCTGATACTAAATATTCAAAAGATACAGGCATAAACTCAGAATGTGATGTTACAAAAGCAATCACTGCTTGAGAATCAAGTTTTCTAATTTCTCTAGCAACGTCTAATCCTCTTTTGTCATCATCTTTTATTTCAATATCAAGTAAAAATAATTGATGATTTCCTCTCTCTGAAATGTCCTCTAAAAGCTGTTGAGGTTTTCCATAAACCTCAAAATGCCTATACTCAATCTTATTATCCACCAAAATTTTTTTGACAACATTTTCAATTCTAGTCTGTTGTAAAAAATTATCTTCTAGTATAAAAATATTCACTACTTCACTCCTATATATTTTTCCACTGATTTTTTAATATTGTAAAGTGTCTTCTAGAACAAGCGATGTCTGATACTCTATCATCCATAAACATAATCGTTCTTGTCTCATGATTAAATCCTGCTATTTTATCTTTATTCACAAGAAACTTTCTATGGCATCTAATAAGTTCTTCTGTACTTTCCTCTTCGATTTTAGCTAGTGAGGTTGAAGCTTCAAAATTCCCTTCTGCTGTTACAAAAAGAACAGCATGAGCTTTTGTTGGGTGAGTTGTAACATAATAAATTTTAGAGAGTGGTACCTTTACGATAGCTCTATCTTGATATAAAATATAGTCTTTCATATTTAGCCTCCTTCTATAAGTTTAATCTTATCAGAATGATGGAAATTAAATTATAAAAATCTCAAATGGTTTCTATACTATCTCAAATGGTAAAAATTTTCTTAATTTAGACATTTCAGGATAAAATAGATACTTTTTAGTATCTCAATAATATTAATCTTTCTTCATTTGATAAACTAATTTCTAATGAAAGGAAAGCTATGAAGGCAATTCAAATTTTACACTACTCTTTATTTGGCTATATTTTATCTCTGTATTTAAAATATTATTTCTTAAAAAAAACATTTAAAAATACAAAAATTTTACAAGGACATAAGATTAACTACAAATATAAATCTTCTACTTATTTTATCATAAAATCAGGGTCTCTAACATCTAAAAAAATGAAACTCTATTTAAAATCTATCCAATTTAGTTCAAAAAAATCAGAAGTTATCATCATAGGCAGTCAGATTGATTATGATGAGCTTTACCGAAACCACTATAGTGTGTTTGGTGTTATAGACATAACTAATAATAAATCATTAAAATATATTAAAGAAAAAATTCATTTTTACTTGGAAGAGCTCTATGAATTTAAGCAGGATAAGAGTGATTAAGTCTATGAAATAAAGTTTCAAGTCTTATAACTTTATATCCGTAATCACCTATCCATTACAGAATCTTGATTTCTTACTCCACATGCTCCAGTTTGATATCAAATTTTAGTTTCGTCTTAAAGTAGTCATATTTTGTCAGTCTTCTTTTTCCTGAGTTATTGAGATTGATTGGAACTTTTGAGGCTGGGCAAAATCTCAATTCCTGAAGAAAATGGAGTAAATCTTCCCACAAGAAAACGCATAATTTCAAGTTTTTCAACACCTGAGATTATGCGTTTTTTGGTTCTAAAAAATTTTCGCCCACCTTAATTAAACAACTAACAAAAGTTATAAGTAGACTATATTTTAAAATTTGTGTTCTAACAACTATTTCAATTAGTTAAATCTTTAAATCTTTCTTCTCCAGATTTAAGCATCTCTTTCTCTACCTGACTCCACTCCCCAAACAGTAACTCTTGAAGAATATCTGCTGCTGAAATTTTATCTTCTCTTGAATCATGTACACAACTTCTATCTCGTTGATAAATTTGAATTCTTTCAAAGATAGCTAGTTCTTCCAACTGTCGGGTATTATCAACTAGATGATTTACAATGAAATCATGATGTTCTTTTGGAGTTGCGCGTGCTTGATTTGGATTGATAGCGTACAGTTCTTCGTATCGAATAAGAGTGCTTAGATAGGATAGCTTAGGCTTTGTTGCGATTATGGCTAATTGTACTTCATATCCCTCACTTTTCAAGAGTTGTGCTGTTTTCTTTGGAACATCAATCGTTCGTAAAGTTCCCTCTATCAAAAGATTGTATCCCAAATGACTCAATTCGGTTACTAAAGACTCTACCATTTTCCCTGCAAAATCTTTGGTGTATTCTACACAATCTTTGCCATATTCTTGCTGAAGCTCTAAATAATGTGGATGCTGAGAACGAAAACTATCGCCATCTATGATAACAATATTTCCTTGAAATTCCTTCTGTTTAATACGATGAATTGTAGTCTTACTAGCACCACTTTGTCCTCCAAGTAAAATCGCTATAGGTTGCTTACTGGACTTTTTTCCTCTTGTCAGTGAGCGAAGGTTCCTTGCTAAAGCCTGTTTAAATTGACTATCAGTATAATCTTGGATTCCCATTAGGCTACCATCCGTTTTTCAGATATCTCTAACATACGTTCAATTCCATCCAAATAGCCGCTATACCTCTCTATTTCATCAAAATTCTCTACTAAATAGATATTCGTATGAATCAAGTCAGATAGATCATCACTCATTAAAATCCAAGGATTAGATTCATCATCAATGCTAATTCCCTGGCTATCTTGATAACGATAGAGTCGAGATAATAGATTAGCTCCTCTTTCTTTCACAATTTCAATTTTTAAAGTCAATTCATAATCTTCAACAGGATTAAGCATTTTATCTTCTCCTACAATATCGACATAAGATACATTAAACTTTTGACAAATGATGTCTATTAGTTCCGTAGAGACTGAACTCGTTCCATTTTCATACCGACTCAGACTATTACGTGAAATACCTACAATCCGTGCAAATTCGAGTTGGGTTAAGTCATGTGTTTTACGTAAGGATTTTATGTTCTTTCCAATCATGGGAGACTCCTTTATTTTTATAATTCAATTATAGCATAAAAAAGTATAACGCACCAATTTTGGTGCGTTTTTAACAAGAGCTACACAAATTTCTAACAAAGAGCAATATAAAAACCCCACCAAGATAATTCCTAGTGGGGTTTCGGTGGGGAACACAATTATTCTCCCAATTATTATCGCCTTTATATTGTCTTAAACCTCATTAAACAAGGGTTCCGCAATATAATTGCGGTACTCTATTATTTAAGAGTAACTGAAGCTCCAGCTTCTTCCAATTTAGCTTTGATTTCTTCAGCTTCTGCAGTTGCAACGCCTTCTTTAACAAGTGCTGGTGCACCGTCAACAAGTTCTTTAGCTTCTTTAAGACCAAGACCTGTGATTTCACGTACAACTTTGATAACGCCAACTTTTTTGTCGCCTGCAGATGTCAATTCAACGTCGAATGAATCTTTAGCAGCACCAGCGTCAGCAGCACCAGCCGCAGCAACAGCTACAGGAGCAGCTGCAGTTACACCAAATTCTTCTTCGATAGCTTTTACAAGGTCGTTCAATTCAAGGATTGAAGCTTCTTTAATTTCAGCAATAATGTTTTCAATGTTCAATGCCATTGTTATTTCCTCCAAATATGTTTTTAAATTTATAATAGATTTTTCGTAGCTAAGCTACGCTGCGTAGCTTAAGATTAAGCTGCGTCTTCTTTGCTTTCTGCAACCGCTTTGACTGCAAGAGCAACGTTGCGCACTGGCGCTTGAAGTACAGAAAGGAGCATAGAAAGAAGTCCTTCGCGATTTGGAAGAGTTGCAAGAGCAAGAATCTCTTCTTTAGATGCGACAGCGCCTTCGATTGCACCACCTTTGATTTCAAGTGCTTCAGCGTTTTTAGAAAAGTCGTTCAAGATTTTCGCTGGTGCGATAACATCTTCGTTAGAAAATGCTACTGCAGATGGTCCAACAAATACTGATGCAAGTTCTTCAAGACCAGCTTTTTCAGCTGCACGACGCAAGATTGAGTTTTTAATGACTTTGTACTCAACTTCGCTTCCACGAAGCTCACGACGAAGAACTGTATCTTGCTCAACTGTCAAACCACGAGCGTCTACAACGACGATAGATGCAGCAGCTTTCATTTTTTCAGCTACTACGTCAACTAGTTCCGCTTTTTTAGCAATAATTGCTTCACTCATTAGTGTGTTCACCTCCGTAATTATTTTGCTTGGGGAATTTTTCCAAAAGAAAAACGCGCCCAAACCTAGACACGAAAGTACAATACGCTTCTTTTTACATGATACGTTTTGTCCTCGGTAGGATCCTTATGAGTCGAGCTCCCCTACTGTCTTAGGCAGTTTTTTCAAACCGTATATAAGTATAGCATAGTCAAAAAAAGAATGCAAGATTTTTGCAAACTTTTTTTAAATTTTTTTCGTTATTTTTCTTTTAAAGTTCTACTGTCAGGACTTGACCTTGCTTAACAACCTGTTCTCCAGCAATATAGACATCATCTACATCACTGGATTTAACAGCATAGACGAGATGAGAAAGCATATTTTCCTGAGGTTGGAGATGAATTTTCCCTTGTGGTTGAATGACGAGAAAATCTGCCTGTTTACCTACTTCTAGGCTTCCTATCTGATTTTCCATCCCTAGAACCTTAGCCCCTTCGATTGTCAGTGCCTTAAGGGCTATTTCGATTGGGAATTGGCTAGCATCTCCACTCTTCATTTTCTGTAGGAGAGCGGCGGTCCGTCCTTCCTCAAACATATCAAGATTGTTGTTGGAAGCAACTGAATCTGTCGCAATTCCTACTGCTACTCCTGCTTTTTGGAGCTGGATGATTGGAGCAATCCCTGAGGCCAATTTGAGGTTACTGATAGGATTGTGAGCAATAGCTACTTGAGAGGTTGCCAAGCATTCAATTTCTCGCTCGTTTAATTCGACCCCATGAGCAAAGACAGACGGATGATCTAAGTAACCCAGTTCTTCGAGAAAAGCGAGGGGGCGTTTACCATATCGTTTCAGGAGAATGCCTGACTCCTCCTTGGTTTCCGCTACATGGATATGGATTGGAATATTCAGTTCTTTCGCCATTTCCAAGCTCGTTTCCAGCAAATCTCTACTACAGCTGTAAGGAGAATGTGGTGCCACCATCACCTTGAAATTTGGATTTTCATATCCTATGATTGTCTCGATAATAGTTCGTGTTCTGCTTATGGTATCATCAGTTGTTTCTGTATCTTAAGAAAAGAGGGTCGGTGAGAAATAACAACGCATCTTGGAAGTTTTCACTGCATGATAAATCCACTCAATATCCACACCATTGGGATTATACATATCGTTGAAGGTTGTTGTTCCCGACTGGAGCATCTCTATCATAGCTTCTTTAACCGCTCTTGTAGTCATGTTGGGAGTAAATCCTGCTTCTGCAGGCCAGATATAATCATTGAGCCATTCATGGAGATTGCTATCATCTCGGATTCCTCTCAATCCTGTCATAGCAGAATGTGTGTGGCAATTAACCAAACCAGGCATAATCCAGGCTCCCTGATAGTCTATAATCTGCTCAGCTTGCTCTAAAATCTCTGACTTCTCTTGACCAACATAGACGATTTGAGAATCCTTAACTGCTAAGATTCCATTCAGATAAACATGGAAATCTTGATCACAAGTCACGATATTTACATGCTGATAGACTTTCATTCTAGGCTCCTTTTCTAAAAGATAATTTATACTCTTCGAAAATCGCTTCAAACCACATCAGCTTCACCTTGCCGTAGATATATGGTTACTAACTTCGTCAGTCTTATCTACAACCTCAAAACAGTGTTTTGAGCTGACTTCGTCAGTCTTATCCACAACCTCAAAGCAGTGTTTTGAGCAACCTGCGGCTAACTTCCTAGTTTGCCCTTTAATTTTCATGGAGTATTACAATGAATAATTTTTCTAGCTATTGTAACAAAAAAGTCACCCGAAGGCAACTTTTTTTGTCCATAAGATTTCAAAGTAGAAAGGATTATTCAGAGCTAAAAGCTGCAGCTTGCTGCATTTGATAATACTTGCCCTTTCTAGTCATGAGATCCTGATGGTTCCCATACTCAACAATATCACCGTCCACTAAGACTAGAATCATATCCGCATCCTGAATGGTTGACAAGCGGTGGGCAATGATAAAGCTTGTACGCCCCTTCATGAGTTTTGCAAAGGCATCCTGTACCAGCACTTCTGTCCGCGTATCAATGGAAGAGGTTGCCTCGTCTAAGATAAGAATCTTTGGAATAGCCAGAAAGACTCGGGCAATGGTCAAGAGCTGGGCTTGACCGACAGAGAGAGATTCTCCTGCATTTTCCAACTTGGTATCGTAACCCTGCGGCAACTGTTGGATGAAAAAGTCTGCATTGGCTGCTTTGGCAGCAGCAATTACTTGCTCTCGACTGGCTTCAGGGTTTCCAAAGGTAATATTATCATGAATAGTCCCTTTCTTGAGCCAAGTTTCTTGTAGCACCATGCCAAACTGTTGTCTCAATGATGCCCGGGTATAGTCATAAATGGATTTCCCATCCAGCAAGATATCTCCCGAGTTAATGGGATAAAAACGCATAAGAAGATTGATGAGAGTTGATTTTCCAGCACCTGTCGGACCAACGATGGCTACCTTGCTACCAGCTGGAATATCAACAGATAAATCCTTAATCAAAATCTTTTCAGGATGGTAGCCAAAAGAAACCTGTTTAAAGGAAATAGCTCCCTTGACTTGGTCACTGGTCAACTCCTCCTTACCTGTTTCAGCTACCTCAGGACTCTCTAAGACTCCATAAACACGCTCTGCACAAGCCAGAGCACTTTGCAACTCAGCTAGCACTGAAGAAATATCATTAAAGGGCTTGGTATACTGTTGAACATAGTTCAAAAAAGTCACTAAGCGTCCAATGGTCAAGGTAGAGCCCATCATGATACGATAAGTTCCCACTCCAGCTAGAAGTGCATAAATGAGCGCATTTACAAAGCGAGTCGAAGGATTGACCGTTGAAGAATAAAAGATGGCTGACTGCGAATAAGCTGCATAGTTGTCATTCGCCTCGTGCAGTCTTTGGATAAACTCTTCCTGAGCATTGAAGGACTGGATAATGGTATGTTGACTAAGCGATTCTTCAATCAACTGTGTTTGAATTCCCCTCGTCTCTGTTTGCTTTTGGAAGAGATGATAGGATCTCTTGGCAATAAAGCGTGAAATTAACATGGACAGTGGCGTCAACAGCAAGACCAAGAGGGTCATGAGGAGATGAATTTGGAGCATTGCTAGAATACTAACCAAAATCATCAAGACACCAATGAAAAATTGATTGAAAATCATGGTCAAGCCAGCTGCCAACTGTTCTATATCTGTGGTCACACGACTAACCATCTCTCCACTGCCTTGACGATCCACAAAAGCAATCGGTAAACGATGAAGCTTATGGATGATTTGCTCTCGCAAGTCTCTGGTATAAGAGAAGATTAGGCGATTATAAAGAAGAGGATTGGCCCATTGCACCAGTGTATTTCCTATGACCACCAAGATCATCTGGAGGAAAATCTGCCAAAAAACTGGTGAAGAACCAGCCACTAGGACCTGGTCGATGACCTGCCCAATCAAGATAGGTAGGTAAATTGATAAACTAACTTGGGCAATAGTTCCTAGAAAGGCTAGGAAAAGGAGGAAGGGATGGCTGGCTAAATCTACGGCTAAACACTTGAGCGTCTGGTTTGCAGTTTGTCGTCTCATGCTAGTCCTCCTTTCCATGTTGGGATGCATTGATTTCACGATAGACTTGACTGGTCTTCATCAAATCCTCGTGCTTGCCGATAGCTAGGAGCTCACCTTTTTCCAAGAGGAGAATCTGGTCAGCTATCTGAAGTGTAGACGTTCTTTGAGAAATCAAAATTAAGCTCGTATTTGGCAGATTTTCTCGAATAGCTTTCAAGAGCTTGGACTCGGTGATGGTATCGAGGGCCGAGGTCGCATCATCTAGGATAAGGAACGGAGCTTGGCGCAAGACTGCACGAGCAATAGACAGCCTTTGTTTTTGTCCGCCTGAGAAATTTCGTCCTCCTGCTTCAACGGCAGCATCCAAGAGTCCTTCCTTATCACTGACAAAATCCTTAGCTTGCGCGATTCCCAAGGCTCGCCAGAGTTCTTGATCAGTCACTTCTTGATTTAAGCCTAGAGTCAAGTTGGAACGAATAGTTCCCTTAAAGAGTTCGACCTTTTGTGGCACATAGGAAATCCAAGACCGCCACTGCTCAAGATTACGAGGACTAGATCCATTTCGATAAAGGTCAATGCTTCCCTTGTCTGTTGGATATAGTCCAAGTAAGACTTGCACCAAGCTTGATTTACCAGAACCCGTCCCTCCGATGATACCAAGGATTTGCCCTTGCTTCATATCAAAAGAAATGTCTCTCAGAGAAGGCTGGGCTGCATCAGGATAGGTAAAGGTTAACTCTTTGACTTGTAAAACCTGATCATTGGTAGCTTGCTTTTGTTCTAACTCTGAATGGATATCCTCTGGAGATTCTGCAAAGACTTCCTCGATTCGCTTGGCTGAGATATAGGACTGGTTGAGGGAATTGATCAGCATGGCGAGCTTAACCAATTCCACCAAAATTTGTAAGAGATAGTTGATAAGGGCAATCAGGGCACCCTGACTGAGTACTCCTCCTTGAATTGAAATATAGCCCTGCCAAATGATAACGAGGAGGGTTCCATTCACAATCAGATAGGTCAGAGGGGTTAATAAACTAGACCAGAAACCCGTCTTTTCTTGCAATCTAGCATAGACTTGGTTAAGGGTTTGAAAAATCTGTAACTCTCGTTTTTCTTGACCAAAAGCACGAATGACCCGCATGCCTTGTAATTGCTGGCGCGTTTCCTGAACCAGCTGGTCCGTTTTCTTTCTGAGACTACTGTAGAGAGGATTGACCAGTCGAGAGAGCCCGACAATGACAATAGTCAGAATGACAACCATGACCAAGAACCAGAAAGTCAGCTCAGCCGAGATGCGATAGGACATAAAAATGGCACCAAAAACGATAATAGGTGCTCGTAAAAAGAGACGCAGGAATTGATTGATACCAGTCTGAATCTGGTAAGTGTCCGAAGTCAAGCGAGTGACTAAACTAGAAGTTGTCAAACAATCTCTGCTATCCTTGGGTAAGGAAAGAATATGACGATAAAGGTCGTTTGTCAGTTCTTTGGCAAACCCAACCGCTGCCTTGGCTGAGTAAAACTGGGCTACCAAGGCCACTAAAACGCCAATTACTGCAAAGATAAGGAGCAGGCCAATCTGCATCCAGAGATGACCTTGATTTTTCTTGGGCAAGGATTGGTCAACAATCCCAGCAATCACCATGGGAACCAAGAGTTCAAAAACAGCTTCTAGTAGCTTGAACAAGGGTGCTAAAATTGATTCCTTGATGTAGGGTTTAAAGTAAGATAATAGGTGTTTCATAAATCCCTTCTATTCGTATTCTGGAAATGAAGAAAGTGGGAAGCACCCACCCTCTCTGTTCTATTTGTTTAAATAAGGTAATAAATAGCCATATCCTGCTTCTTCCATCTCATCCTTGGCCACAAAGCGCAAGGAAGCAGAATTGATACAGTAACGGAGGCCACCTAACTCACGAGGTCCATCTGTGAAAACATGACCCAAATGAGCATTCCCCGACCGAGAACGAACCTCGATTCGCTCCATCCCATGGCTCAAGTCCTTGTAGTAGTGAATCAATTCCTTGGAAATCGGACGACTAAAACTTGGCCAACCACAACCTGAGGCAAACTTATCCTTGGCAAAAAAGAGTGGCTCACCTGTCGTAATATCTACATAAATCCCTTCTTCAAAGGTTTGGTCATAGGCATTGGTAAATGGAGCCTCTGTAGCAGCTTCTTGGGTGACACGATAGGATTCTTCAGATAAACTGCCCTTTAACACCTCTTGACTAGGCTTTTCATAGTTAGAGGCATCAATCAATGGCTTCTCAGCATCGGTCACATCGATATGACAGTAACCTGAAGGATTCTTCTTAAGATAGTCTTGGTGGTAATCTTCAGCTAAAATATAGTGGCGAAGTTTCTCCACCTCTACTGCAATCTTTCGACCAAGCATGCGCTCCTGCTCCTGTACCACTGTGTAGATAGCTGGCAAGTCTGCTTCATCTTGGTAATAAATCCCAGTACGATATTGACGACCACGGTCATTCCCTTGTTGATTGATGGATAGAGGGTCGATAACTCGAAAATAATAGAGCAAAATTTCTCTAAGTGACACTGCTCTCTCATCGTAAATCACTTGGACCGTTTCTGCATGATCTGTTTCCTTGAGCAGGTGGTAATTGGTCGTTTCGACTTGTCCATTAGCGTAGCCAACACTGGTTGCTAGCACTCCAGAAATGCGTGAAAAATATTCCTCTAGGCCCCAAAAACAACCACCTGCTAGATAAATTTCTGTCATCTTTATTTCTCCTTTATCAAGTTTTTAACTAATACTCTTCGAAAATCTCTTCATACCACGTCAGCTTACATCTGCAACCTCAAAACAGTATTTTGAGCTAACTTCGTCAGTTCTATCCACAACC